>PEZS01000008.1:0-3429 GCA_002778785.1 Bdellovibrionales bacterium CG10_big_fil_rev_8_21_14_0_10_45_34
CGTCTTGCGACTAACAAATCCTCTTAACCTTCCAGCACCGGGCAGGCGTCAGGCTGTATACGTCGTCTTGAGACTTTGCACAGCCCTGTGTTTTTGATAAACAGTCGCTACTCCCATTTCTCTGCGACCCCTCTAAGCTTCGCCCGCAAGGGACTACACTCAAAGAGGCACACCTTATCCCGAAGTTACGGTGTTAAGTTGCCGAGTTCCTTAACCAGATTTAACTCAATCGTCTTAGGATATTCACCTCACTCACCTGAGTCGGTTTACGGTACGAGCAAATTTCACAACACATCGAAGCTTTTCTTGGGAGCATGGCTTTTGCCACTTCCGGAACCGAAGTTCCTCGCATTAACGCCTCAGAGTTAAGAGAAGCGGATTTGCCTACTTCTCCTCCTACACGCTTACACCTGAATCCAATAACAGGCTGGCATAGCCTACTCCGTCCCTCCTATGTTTGCATGAAATTTGGTAACGGAATATTAACCGTTTTTCCATCGCTTACGCCAATTGGCCTCAGCTTAGGACTCGACTAACCCTGGGAGGATTACCCTAGCCCAGGAACCCTTGAGTTTTCGACGGGCGGGTTTTTCACCCGCCTTGAACGCTACTTATGTCAGCATGTTCTCTTCTAGTTCGTCCAGCCGTTCTCACGATCGACCTTCAGCCTACACTAGAATGCTCTCCTACCGCGCACCTAAAAGGTGCACCCATGGCTTCGGTAGCAAGCTTGAGCCCCGTTGTATTTTCCGCGCGGAATCGCTAGACTAGTGAGCTATTACGCTTTCTTTAAAGGATTGCTGCTTCTAAGCCAACCTCCTAGTTGTCAAAGCAACTCCACAACGTTTACCACTTAGCTTGCATTTAGGGACCTTAGCCGATGGTCTGGGCTCTTTCCCTCTCGTCTCATGACCTTATCACCCTGAGACTGCCTCCCGGGGTACATATCAACGGCATTCGGAGTTTGATTGGGTTTGGTAATCTGGTAAGACCCCTAGCCCATTCAGTGCTCTACCTCCGTGATACAATTTACCCGAGGCTATACCTAGATATATTTCGGAGAGAACCAGCTATCACCTAGTTTGATTGGCCTTTCACCCCTATTCACAGCTCATCCGAGGAATTTTCGACTTCCACCAGTTCGGGCCTCCACGTGGTATTACCCACGCTTCACCCTGGCCATGAATAGATCACCAGGTTTCGGGTCTACCCCTACGAACTAACGCCCATTTCAGACTCGCTTTCGCTACGGCTCCACCTGCTACGGCTTAACCTTGCTCGGAAGGGTAACTCGCTGACTCATTATGCAAAAGGTACGTGGTCACACGTGTGCTATGCACATAGTGCTCCCACTGCTTGTAAGCTTACGGTTTCAGATTCTATTTCACTCCCCTCTCGGGGTTCTTTTCACCTTTCCATCACTGTACTGGTTCACTATCGGTCACTGGCGAATATTTAGTCTTGGAGAGTGGTCTCCCCGGATTCCCTGCGGATTTCACGTGTCCGCAGGTACTTGGGATACTCTCTGAAGGTTTTTGGTTTTCGTCCACAGGGCTATCACCTTCTTTGGCCGAACTTTCCAGAACGTTAGACTAACCAAAAACTTTACTTCATGAAGCATCTCCAGATACTTCTGAGAGTCCCGCGACACCTTTTGCACAACGCCTGGAGGCTATCACATGCAAAAGGTTTAGACTGTTCCCCGTTCGCTCGCCACTACTGAGGGAATCTCGGTTGATTTCTTTTCCTGAGGGTACTGAGATGTTTCACTTCCCCTCGTTCGCTTCATTAGGCTATGAATTCACCTAAAGATACCAGTTAAACTGGTGGGTTTCCCCATTCGGAAATCCCCGGGTCAAAGGATGTATGCTCCTTACCGAGGCTTATCGCAGCTTACCACGTCCTTCATCGCTTTCCAGTGCCAAGGCATCCACCATAAGCTCTTAGTAGCTTCAAATTAAAACTTGAATACCCAAATTTATCACTGAATAAAACCTATTCAATTGTCAAAGATCAAACTTTCCATCGTAGCCAAAACACACGAGTGAAAAACTGGTGGGCCTGACAAGACTTGAACTTGTGACCCCACGCTTATCAAGCGTGTGCTCTAACCAACTGAGCTACAGGCCCAAAAAAGCCCTCACTCTTTCAAAACTAAACAGCAAAAAGAGAATCATTCGGGTTGACCTAGGAAATGCACCCTATGGTGCGACTCCTTAGAAAGGAGGTGATCCAGCCGCAGGTTCCCCTACGGCTACCTTGTTACGACTTCACCCCAATCACCGACCATACCTTGGGCGCCTACCTCCTTGCGGTTAGCACAGCGACTTCTGGTATGACCAGCTCTCATGGTGTGACGGGCGGTGTGTACAAGGCCCGAGAACGTATTCACCGCGGCATGCTGATCCGCGATTACTAGCGATTCCAGCTTCATGGAGTCGAGTTGCAGACTCCAATCCGAACTTAGACCGATTTTTTGGGATTAGCTCCACCTTGCGGCTTGGCAACCCTTTGTATCGGCCATTGTAGCACGTGTGTGGCCCTGGGCATAAAGGCCATGAGGACTTGACGTCATCCCCACCTTCCTCCGACTTAACGTCGGCAGTCCCTTTAGAGTGCCCAACTTAATGCTGGCAACTAAAGGCAGGGGTTGCGCTCGTTGCGGGACTTAACCCAACATCTCACGACACGAGCTGACGACAGCCATGCAGCACCTCTGAAGGCGTCCCGAAGGACTGAAATGTCTCCACTTCATTCGCCAACAGTTCAAACCCAGGTAAGGTTTTTCGCGTTGCATCGAATTAAACCACATGCTCCACCGCTTGTGCGGGCCCCCGTCAATTTCTTTGAGTTTTAATCTTGCGACCGTACTTCCCAGGCGGGATACTTAACGCGTTAGCTTCGGCACTGAAGGGGTCAATACCTCCAACACCAAGTATCCATCGTTTACAGCGTGGACTACCAGGGTATCTAATCCTGTTTGATCCCCACGCTTTCGCATCTGAGTGTCAGTACTGGGCCAGGCAGCCGCCTTCGCCACCGATGTTCCTCCTGATATCTACGTATTTCACCACTACACCAGGAATTCCACTGCCCTCTCCCGTACTCAAGTTTTGCAGTATCGAAAGCACTTCCGGGGTTGAGCCCCGGGCTTTCACTTCCGACTTACAAAGCCACCTACATGCGCTTTACGCCCAATGATTCCGAACAACGCTAGGACCCCTCGTCTTACCGCGGCTGCTGGCACGAAGTTGGCCGGTCCTTTCTAATATGGTACCGTCATTGTGTTCTTCCCATATAACAGAGCTTTACGACCCGAAGGCCTTCGTCACTCACGCGGCGTTGCTGCGTCAGGGTTTCCCCCATTGCGCAATATTCCCTACTGCTGCCTCCCGTAGGAGTCTGGACCGTGTCTCAGTTCCAGTGTGG
>PEZS01000008.1:3445-7148 GCA_002778785.1 Bdellovibrionales bacterium CG10_big_fil_rev_8_21_14_0_10_45_34
AAAGATCGTCGCCTTGGTAAGCCGTTACCTTACCAACAAGCTAATCTTGCGCGGACTCATCCTTCAGCGAATTTCTCCTTTAACCTCTGATACCGAAGTATCTGTGGTCTTATGCGGTATTAGCTCTCCTTTCGGAGAGTTATTCCCCACTGAAGGGCAGATTATCCACGTGTTACTCACCCGTGCGCCACTAGTACAAGGCCCGAAGGCCGTTCCCCGTTCGACTTGCATGTATTAAGCACGCCGCCAGCGTTTGTTCTGAGCCAGAATCAAACTCTTCACTTAAAAATTTAAAAGCCTTTTACAGCTTTAATACTTTCAAAAATTGACTACAAACACTCGTGAAAATGTTTGTAAGCCCGAATGATTTCTTTCTCAATTTGCTATTTAGTTTTCAAAGAGCGAGCGAGGAAATTACCCTAAGGACTCAGCTTGCGCAACCTATTTTCACCAAATTTTTGCCAAATTTTTTAATTAGCAATTTTTTTGGTGGAGGCGACAGGGATCGAACCTGCGACCTTCTGAATGCAAATCAGATGCTCTCCCAATTGAGCTACGCCCCCAAAGGAATTTCCGTGCATGACCTTTTGCTGGAAGTTTGCGTGCGAGTCAATGCCTATTTCGAAGATTCCTAAAATAGTCGGGTGAGTCGAATGGTTCCAACACAACCAACGAGTTTCGTCGGCGATCGTTTTACGTGTATTATGTGGCGTTTTAGACGACTGAAGATATGAGGTACGTGGTGTCGGGATAGGCCGTTTTTTTTAGGCTGTCGCCTGGCGCAAAGTCAACCCTATCATAGCCCTGAGTCGCAGATGCGGGTGCACGAACTGAGTCGCCGAAGTTAGTTAAACGGCCTCAGCAAAGGCACTTGAAGTTAGTTGAAACATAACCACGGACAGTACGATTAATAAATTGAGAGCCCAGTTTGGAAACTAGACGCTTGAAGTTACGCCGACACTGGAGCCTTAGGAAGTGTTTGGACCCAATTCTTCTCACACTCTAGGTCGAACCCCACTGCTTCTCCTCCGCAAATTATCGAGAAGAATACTTTTCGCAGAGTCTGAACTTCAGCGGATTCACTGCCCTCCTGGTAGAAGGCTTCTTCGAAAGCCTCGAACACACTGATAAGGTCAGGGGTTGTTACAACCTTTGGCAGCTGTTCTTGATCGAGACCAAGCATTGGAACTGGTTTGAATCCAATAAAATCTTCCGTCAGCAAAATCTTAACTCCTGAGGTGAAGTTGACCTGAACAAATGGCCTCTCTTCGGAGTCTTTGCGGTGGTAAATCAAGTCGACTTCGGTTGGATGAAAAACAAGGCGTTTTCCGTCTAACTTTTGCACAATCTCAAACTGGTCGCCAGGCGTATTCTGCCCGTCTAGCCCGTTTGAACGCTCGACAAACTCGATGATTTTTTCTATTAGCTGACCCTTCTGATCTGAGCGACTGGAACTTTCCAACTGATCCTCCAAGCTGAAGTTCTAATTTCGTATCGACCCGCCCCCCGGGTTCTGAAGGGTCGTCCAAAAACGAGCCGCTTTTCTAGCTAAGAGGCCCGTTAGAAATCTAGGCAAACAGAGGGACTTTCCCAAGCTGACTCACGAAGTGTATCATCGTAGTGCAGGTACCAAAGCCAGGCGCCAGCCACCGCGTCGGGGCAATCACCCCCCTTTTGACTGGTGGAACTCTGTTGGCGATTGGGAATGCTCATGTTAATTTGGGTCGATGATTATTAGACGTTGGCAGGCTCCGCAGTTGCCGTCTCCCCAACAAATGAAAATGATGCTATCAGCAGAAGGCCTTAGTCCTTTTGAAGAAACATTTTCACCTGACTCGCACGTCGGCGCCCACAGGCACCCTTTTGACGAAGTTCGATGGATCGTAGCAGGTCAGATGGTGATGGACATCGCAGGCAATCAGGTATTACTTCGGGCTGGGGATCGCATCGAAGTGCCCTCAAATACAAAACACTCCATGAAGGCCCACGGCGAAACAGACTGCTTGTGCTTAGTCGCTCAACGAGCATTCTAGAACCGATGGCTTAACTGCACTCATCATTTAATTCACCGACTGTCGCCGTCTTTAATGCTAGTGCGCCATTTCGTGTACTCGTCCATTTGTTTTTCAAAGCCTGCACCCTTTGATTTGTAAAAAATTTTGTCCTCAATGGCTTTAGGGAGGTAAGCCTTATCCACCCACCCTTTTGGAAAGTTATGTGGATACTGGTAGCCCTCACCTAAACCCTGTTGCTTCATCCATTTTGTAGGTGCGTTCAAAATATGTTTGGGTGGCTCTATTGAGCCAGTCTCTTTCACACAGTTAATGGCATTGTTAATTGCTAAGTAGGAGGAGTTAGATTTAGGAGCACTCGCTAAATAAACAACTAACTGGCCTAACGGAATCCTTGCCTCGGGCATGCCTAATATTGCAACTGCCTCGTGAGAACTAGTTGCTAGCATAAGCGCCCTTGGATCAGCATTGCCTATATCTTCTGAAGCAAAAATAACTAAACGCCTTACGATAAACCTTGGATCCTCTCCGCCTTCCAGCATTCGTGCACAGTAATAAAGAGAGGCGTCAATGTCTGAGCCGCGCAAACTTTTGATCAAAGCAGACGCCAGACTGTAGTGTTGGTCTCCGGATCGATCCATTCGAAGCGTGGAGGTCGAAAGGTCTTCTTTGAGGCCAGCTAAATCCAAGGCGACTCGATTATCTTGAAACTCACTCCATTTATGAATCTCAGATAGGTATTCTAGTTCCGAAATTAGCCTTCTGGCGTCACCATCGCACCAGACTAACAAGTGATCCAACGATTCATTAGTCAAAAAATCAACGCCAGTGCCATCTCTCAATTCTCCACTTCCCGCTGATAGGGATTCGAAAAAGACATGCGCAATCTTCTTTAGTGAATCTAAAGAATGGGATTCAAAGTGAAGGGTAAGGCAACGACTCAGGAGAGCCGAGTTTAAGTAAAAACTAGGATTCTCGGTAGTTGCTCCGACAAAGGCGAATACGCCTTTTTCTATTAACGGCAGCAGGACATCTTGTTGGGAGCGATTTAGTCTATGAACTTCGTCCACAAAAACAATAGTTCTAGTTTGAGTATGTGCCATTCGCGATTTTGCCAAATCCGAGACTCTGCGAATGTCTTTAACCCCAGTCTCGACAGCATTGAGTGTCTCAAAATCGCCCTTAACCCGTTGCCCATAGAGATAGGCAAAGCTCGTTTTTCCGCTGCCCGGCGGGCCATACAGGATGAGATTCGGAGTATAGCCACCTTCGAGGCGACTCCAAATTTTCTCAATCTGATTTTTCAGCTTAGGCTCGAGAACAAGCTTGTCCAAACTTTTGGGTCGTAATTGATCAGCCCTGGGAGATGTCGCGAAAAGACTTTCTTGTTCCATTGGTTGCACTAGTTAACACTTAGTTTCTGAAAAAGGAAGCTCCGCAAAATGAGCTCTGCAGGTTGTTTGGATGGGACTTGAAAAGCGAAAGGATTTCCTCTGCGAGTTCGGATTGGTGCGATGCTCGCGACCAGCGAGCGGCGCTGCCGAACGGATGTCTGAGTATTTGAAGGAACTTTTTTTCTGAAGGATGCAGTGTGAAACAGATCTGCCGCAGGCTCCTGCAAAGAGACGCAAATCCTGCAAGGCCCGAGAAGCGAAGGCGTGCGACTAGCACGTCGAGCGTCGAGTACGCAG
>PEZS01000009.1 GCA_002778785.1 Bdellovibrionales bacterium CG10_big_fil_rev_8_21_14_0_10_45_34
GAATAGCCGAGATTAGAGCAAAAGTTCAGTCAGAGGCGGGGTAATCAAACTCCCACTCCCTCGGTGTCATTTTGCAATGATTCAATACGTTTGGGTTCCGCTAAAGGTGGTCGTATTGTAGTAGATCGCCATCCGACCACCTCCGCCGCCACCAGCTCCGCTCGTGGTATGCACACTGCCACCATCCACAGACATGGTTCCAGTTCCGGCGAGCGTGCCTGCGGCGATCATAATAGATCCACCAGAGCCACCCCCAACGGCAATACAACAGCCCATCGTATAACCCTTTGCGAGGATTCCGCCGTCGACAGTGAGTGTTCCTGTAACTCGTATGCGCGCCACTCCGCCGCCTGCTCCCTGACTCCAATAATCAACGTGATCTCCTGCCGAACCATAGCCACCAGATCCCCAGTCAGTTGGGTCCGTATTAGATCCGTAAACAGTGCCTCCGGTCGAACCACCCATTCCGCCATATCCCCCGCCTTTGTAGGCCGTATTCGTCGCGCCCGGACCAAAAGTGGCACTATATCCCATACCCGAAACGTTTATAGAACTGCCGCTACCAATGGCAAGATTCGAAGCATTTATATAAAGCTTTTGAAGCGGAGTTCCTCTAAAGCCCTCGTGGGTCATTACTGCTGTTCCAGATAGGACAATATCTCCATACGTTGCGTTTGCAGATGTGGGGTAGATGGTTCCCCCCGACGCTTGAAGCAACGGAATATTCACAGTCCCAACAACCTTTAACGACCCGCCCGTCATCGAAACACTAGAAACAATCGCTGAATCCTGTATATGAGCTGAACCAGTGTTAACGGTCAAATTCGCCAGTGTCGCAGAAGAGCTGACTGTGAGTAATCCCCCATCGACAACAATGGGTGTGCTAAAGGTCCCTGACGACAGCGTCACGTTGACGTATCCACCCAGATTGAGTGAAGCCAAGGTCGGCAAGCCTGCAATAGATACGGAGGCATTCGACTCAAGTGTATTACTGATCAAGAGTGAGCCCACCGAAGTGGTACCATTGTATGAGGTCGTGTATACGGTTCCGGCTCCCCCATTATAGGCAGTGGATGAGCAGCATGTATCGCCGTACCCACCGCCGACAGTTTTATATATTGAACCAGTGACGGTGCCTTCAATGACAATTCGGCCACCTGCTCCTCCGCCTGAGTTAGCAACGCCAGTTCCTCCGGCAACAGTGAGATTTCCCCAACCAGGTGAAACTCCAACAAGCGATGGGGCCTTCAGAATTATGGTGCCACCAGCGCCGCCTCCTCCTGTTGTACCGTTAGAGCCTCGCGCAGAAATCGAATTACTATAACCAAGAAAGTTGACAGCAGGAAACTGAGCCGTTAATGATTGTAGGATTTTAGACAAGGGTAAGGAGACCTGTGATTTTGGCGCCTCGTTAGAAGTACAAGAATTGAGCAAAATCAATGATGCGCAAAATACGGTCCACTTTATCAACGCCATAGACTCTCTTCGGCAGAGAAGAAAAGACAATCTACTGACGCTTGGATGACGTTTCAAATTAGATCAGCTTCTTGATTAGTTGAGTCTCAGTTTAGTGATCTGTCTCCATTTGAGATTTCAAAAACTGGTTCACTTAAGCCTCCGAGGGCCCAAAGGTCGTGCTTTTACTGGAATAGGGAGCTAGAGATCACTTAATCACGCCCGAGAAGCTAGGTCCTTGAACGTGAATCGTGACCATGCTACGAAAGCCAGATAGTTTCTAGGAGGTTTTGTGAAAAAGGTGTTTCTGTTTTCGATCGTGTTGTTTTTAGGGGCCGCCTCAATTGCGAAGGCCATCGACATCGAAGAGGTTGTAAAATCACTAAAGGGTGACGGCCTCATTGGCGAAATTCACGGAGCAAACTCTGTTAACGGTTACTATGTGTTTACAGTTCGCGGGGCTCATTTTTTTGACTTTGAACACTTCTCGCTGATTGGCTCTAACTCACAAAATGAAACTGTTCTTCAGTCGCTCCAACGACATGACCTTGTGAAACTCAAGGGCGTGATTACAGATATCAGGCGACCTCAAAAGCATATCCTCGCGACTTCAATTGAGATAGTTCGAAAGACTGACATAGAGCTCCCTGACAGGAGGCAGCAGGTTGTCGTTCCCCGGGATTTAATGGGATTGAAGGAATTTGTTGGCAAGGTACACGCCACCGCAAATCAGGGTCGAGTTCTCGTGTTAGAATACGGCGATGCCGTGATTCCCGTTCCAGTAGAAGAGCGGCATCTGGGTTTTACGAGATCTCTCAATCGTGGTGACAAAGTTAAAGTTCGTTATCAACTACGTAGCCATCCCGGACGACCACAGCATATTGTTCTAGATTCTACTTCTGAAAACCCAATTGAAGTTGTTGGTGCCATCGGCCCTGATCACGGCACAGAAATGACTATCGAAGGAGCTTTAGTTCTATTTCCTAAGAGTCCTCAAGTTCTCTTTGATGTTTATGCCATCCAGACGCAAATCGGAGATGGCGTCGTCCGCGACTACACTCTTATTAACTTTGAAAAGCCCGAGCTTTTTAAAGAAATCCGCGAAAAATGCGAACTCGCATGGAAAAGCGCTCCCCAAGTGTCAGTTGAAAATGCTCGCAACAAACTGATCAATCCAAAAATTAGCGCAAAGGTCACTGGAGTTATAAACTACGTTGACCCGAACCAAGCAAATCCACAGGTCATCATCGAAGATGCAAACCAATTGTCTTTTACCGTCGAGCCTTAGCTTGTTACCACTTTAGCTTATTGTTACTTTAACCTATTGTAACAGAGAAGAGACCTGAGAAGAATTCGAGAAACATGGCCAACCTTTTTCAAATCCAAAATATGAGCAAGTCTTACGGATTGAAGACTCTTTTCGAAAGGGCCTCGTTCGCTGTCAACGAAGGGGAGCATATTGGAGTCATAGGGCCAAACGGAGCCGGCAAAACAACTCTCTTTAAAATTCTCATCGGACAAGAGTCCTATGATTCCGGACAAATTGTTAAAAGAAATGGTTTGAGATTTGGTCATCTTCCGCAAACTGACGACTGGCAAGACTCAGAAACTGTGGAGTCCTACGTGAACCGTGGCAGCTTCATGCCATCTTGGTCGCTAAAATCTTTAGGACGAGCGCTAGGTCTTTCCAATGATCTCTTTGAATCTCATGTTACCTCTCTTAGTGGAGGCTACCGCATGCGCTGTAAGTTGCTTCGGGTGTTGGGCGCTGAACCAGATCTGCTATTATTAGATGAGCCAACAAACTATTTGGATCTAGAGTCATTGCTCGCACTCGAAAACTTTCTGCAGGCTTATTCGAAGTCTTTCTTATTGATCTCTCACGATCGGGAGTTTCTGAGGCGAACGACAGATCACATTGTTGAAGTTGAGCTTGGCGACATCACAAAATACAATGGTTCGCTTGATGACTATCTTGAGCAAAAGGAACTCTTGAGGGGTCAGCTCGAAGCGCGCGCTCAGTCTCTAGATGAGAAACGTAAGGTTATTTTAGATTTTGCCGCCCGTTTTGGCGCAAAAGCATCTAAGGCCAAACAAGCTCAATCAAAGTTAAAATCCTTAGAAAAGATGGAATCTATAGAACTAAAAGCTTTGCCATCTGTAGCAAAAATTCAGCTCCCTGCTCCCACCGCCACCGGAAAGCAAATACTTAGCATCGAATCGGCACGCCTTGGCTATGGTGAAAAGACTGTGCTTCAAAACGTAAACCTGAATCTTGTTCGAGGCGATCACCTCGCCGTTGTGGGGTATAACGGTGCCGGAAAGTCCACTTTGCTCAAAGCAATGGCAAATATTCTCAAGCCGCTTAGTGGATCTATTGAGTATGGTCACAATGTAACCTTAGGCTACTTTGCCCAACATGTAGCCGAATCTCTTGACCCTCAGCAATCGGTAATGGAGGCCATGTCACGACTTGCTCATCCCACTGTGAAGCCACAAGAGGTTTTAAATATGGCGGGCTCTCTACTTTTCTCCGGTGATGACGTACGCAAAAAGATTTCTGTTCTCTCTGGCGGAGAAAAATCTCGGGTCGCACTTGGCCAAATTTTGTTGAAAAAATCCCCGTTCATAATACTGGACGAGCCAACCAACCATCTTGATTTTCAGACTGTCGAAGGATTAACCCAGTCCCTTAACGAATATAAAGGCACGATTGTTTTTGTAAGTCATGACAGAGGTTTTGTTCAGCGCGTGGCCACCAAAATTTTAGAAATAAAGGATGGTGCGGCGACTCCTTATCACGGCACCTATGACGAATACGTGTGGAGCTGTCAAAAAGGCGTGCTTGCACTTCGCGGCGCAAACACGGAGGCGAATGCCACAGGTGATAACAGCGCCAATAATAGCCAGTCAGCAGAGAAATGGGATTCTTCGGACAAAAAACCTAATCACAAAGATACTCAAAAGAAGCTGCGCCTGCTAGAACGTCGTCTGATTCAGATCGAAAGTGAAACCAAATCAAATTCACAAGAAGTAGCCCGTCTCAACAGTGACCTTTGTGATCCCTCTCTTTCTAAAGAGCGCTCGCAGGAACTACTCAGCGAGCTCGAGCGCACCACAACAGCGACAGCAATGCTCGAAGACGAATGGCTAGACGTGACCACCCAAATCGAATCTCTCAAGTAGGATGGCAGTTGCCCGGTGGGAGCAATTGAGCGCTATGAGGTCGCCGATTTGTCGCATCAAAGTTTCTGGAAGCCTTTTCGCTATATCAGGTGCAGAATCATAGGACTATGAAGCTTTATGACAACGCACGAGTTTTTATCCAAGGCGGAGCCGCAACTCCGCTGAGGCTTATAGATCTCCTTTGTGAGCAACTTCCGAAACACACCGGTATTGAAGTTGTTCATCTTCACACTGAAGGACCGGCCAAATACGCAAACCCAGAATTTCGTGATCATATTAAAATCACAAACCTGTTCGTCGGCGCTAACCTTAGAAAGAAACTCGACTACTCGCGAATTGATTACCTACCCTGCTTCCTCTCAGAAATCCCGAGGCTGTTTCGCTCAGGCAAGTTCCCGATTGATCTTGCACTTGTTCACGTGTCACCTCCTGACAAGAATGGTTACTGTAGTCTTGGCGTGAGCGTCGATGTTGTCCGAGCCGCCAGCGAGTCGGCCAAATATATTATCGCGCAAATTAATCCCCGGATGCCCCGCGTACACGGAGACTCATTTATTCACATATCAAAGTTTTTCGAAATAGTTGAAGTGACGGAAGAGCTCCCAGATTGCTCTCCTGCGAAGGCTAGCGCTGAAGAGCAAAAAATCGGAAGAAACGTCGCTTCTTTGATCGAGGATGGCGCCACTTTGCAAATGGGAATCGGGGCCATACCCAATTCTGTTCTCTCTTCTCTTCATGATAGGAAGCACTTGGGCGTTCACACCGAAATGTGGTCCGATGGACTTTTGGAACTGCTTAAAAGCGGAGTCGTTGATAACTCAAAGAAAAAGCTCCATCCCGGCAAAACAGTGTCTGGATTTGTGATGGGATCTCGCAAGCTCTACGACTTTATCGATGATAACCCATCGGTTGTTCAATTAGACATCGAGTATGTGAACAACCCAATCAATATCGCGCGCAACCCTAAAGTTGTAGCTATCAATTCAGCCGTCGAGGTTGATCTCACTGGTCAAGTTTGTGCGGATTCTGTTGGGCGAAAAATCATATCGGGTGTTGGCGGTCAGATGGATTTTATGAGAGGCGCGGCTTTATCAACTGGGGGCAAGCCCATCATTGCGATAACAAGCCGCACACGCTCAGGAAGTTCTCGGATTGTCAGTACCTTGCAGCCCGGAGCTGGCGTTGTTACCACGCGCTCTCATGTTCATTATGTTGTTACAGAGTACGGCGTTGCCGATCTTTATGGTAAAACTTTGGGTGAACGAGCCAAAGCACTTATTGCGATCGCACATCCTGAAGATC
This sequence comes from Bdellovibrionales bacterium CG10_big_fil_rev_8_21_14_0_10_45_34, assembly GCA_002778785.1. Taxonomy (GTDB): domain Bacteria; phylum Bdellovibrionota; class Bdellovibrionia; order Bdellovibrionales; family 1-14-0-10-45-34; genus 1-14-0-10-45-34. The sequence continues at coordinate 5,944 of PEZS01000009.1, forward strand.
GCGAGCAACTAAAAAGGGACTCAACGACCTGCCTCCTGTAAAAATTTGTGCCTGCAATAGAAAACGGGGCAAATTAAAAGACTTCAGGGCGTGACGAAAAAGCTCAGGGTTTATTTTAAAGGCATTTTATGCCTTTTATACCTTTTTCCATCACAAACTGCTTCCAAGCCTTGGATTGTTCACCATGGGCCATAGTTGAGATGATCTTCAAAGCACCTTTCGATGCTTCGTCATGAAGACCCGCTACTTTGATTTCATAAATTCGCTGCGCCAGCTGGGCCACATCAATAGTTTTATCTTTGCGAAGAGACTTTTCCATCTTATTGATCTCGCACAAAAACTTCATATCAACTTGGATAACTGCATTGTCAGACGACAATGCAGTGTTGAAGAACAAGCCCATAACAAAAGCGAAGAATATTACCTTCATAACTTACTCCCGCATTTTTGTATCAATTGAATAGTTAATTCGTCAGCTTGTAAAGGAATACAGTCAAGCTCGGTTGCCGCCGGCAAACGCGTACTCACGTTATTCTGAAAACTGACATTCGCCGGGATGGAAATAAAATTCGGCCCGCTCAACTTCATTTGTGCGATACACGATGCGCTCAAACTTAAGTTTCATTCCGCCTTCGTGAGAAACAAAGTTCAGCTCATCGCGGTACTCACGAAACCGAAATTTGCTGGGATTTTCATCAACAAACAAGCCCACGCCGCGGCTAAAAACAGAGGCCCCTTGATCGGAGAGAGCAGACTTTAATTTCTCATTCATTTCATAATAAACTTGCTCTGATGTTGTGCTTTGCTTGGAGAAATCTATTCTCGCACCTGTTGCCTCGTTGGTGCAGCTAAGCTTGTTTACTTGAGCGGTACCCACAGAGGCTACTAGAAATGCAAAAACTCCCGTCGCCGAAATCACTTTTTTCTTACATATCGTGCTAGTCATAAAATCTCCCTTGAATGAATGAAAAAACATCGCCTATCAGGATATACCCGCTAAAGGGTCAATGTTCTAGTTCCAAAAAGCTGTCTTGAAAAAGTTTTCCAAATCAGATCCTCCCAATTTGGCCCAATCAAAATGAGTTAGCGAATTGCCTCTCCTAGAGCCTCGATAACCTTAGTAGAGTTCAACTGATCCATGTACTCATTGGCTATTGCCCGATGATCAGTAATCTGATGTTGTCGGCCCAAATCAAGATCATTAGCTGTTGGGCCTGGAACTCGTTGGTTTCTTCTTACCTCTGAGTAAGCTTCAAATAGCTCTATTTCGACCTCGGCGACATCCTTTTGATCACCAATCAAACGCACGATCTCCGCAAGAATCGCCATGTGGGGGCCTGGCAGAACGATTGGTTCTTTTACTTTGGTTTCATCAAGCCTTATGTACTTGCTATCAAATAAGCTGGCGGAGCTGCTTGCCTGCAATTTACCAAACCACCTAGAAATTTTTGGCGATAACTGAGCGTTGTCATTTCGCTGAACCATTCCATTGAGAGCTACCATTCGAATCAAAAGACCACGCAGACTGCGCCTGAGTTTATGAAGTCCCTCTTCGATGGCGTCACTATCGAATACGCGATCTTTAATGTCGCCATCTAGGTCTTTGATCTCTTCGAGAATCTTGCTTTTAAAAAAGGCTCTAGCAGAACTTTCTCTACCACGCCAAGATGACACGCGAGTTAGCTTTGTGTCCATCTGACTGAACTTTTCCTGAACCCTCATGACTCTGCTGCGGGCACTCCTATTTTCACTAACATAATCGTATCGCAACAACACTTCTAAGAGCTCTCGCGCTTTTTGATCTCGTTGGCTCACCAAGTAAAGCTTCATGGCTGGCCTGTATTCTGCCAATGGGAATTGATCCACATTTAAAATCAGATCATTATTCAGTGCCACTCGCCCAATGGCGTCTTCTACTTCTTTAAACTCTTGTTTTAATTCCCTGAACAGACGCTTATCCAGCGATGTGCAAAGATCGGAAAGATATTGAAGGTTAAAAAAAGTGCGCCGAACGTCGTTGGCCAAGATTGTGTCGATCACCCCGCTTGTGTCTTGCGCAGCAAGTTCACTAAAGAATTCGTTTAACACCCCTGTGTGCTGCGTAAATAACTCCACTGGAGCGAAGTCGTCATTAGGGCCTACAGTGACAGTTTGAAGGTGATCAGAGGTGTTTACCACTTTTTGACTCGCAGAAGGTCTCGCTTCGTCTCCGTCTGCCAAAACAAAGGGCGCAGTTAAGAACGCAAGCAAAAGAGCTAAAGACAGAGTCGAAAAAAAGGCCGATTTGTAGCAGTAGAATTGATTCTTAGATTTTTCAAACATTGGTGCATCCTAAGCGATCGAGCCATCAAATCGAGACATCTTATGCTAATTTGAAAAAAATTCGCGCCCCTTAGGCTCCACTAAGATGCGGCTGTCACCAATTCGGTGATGAGGAGCCTTAAAGAGTTTTCTTTCTCCGCATCTAGGTGCCTCAACGTTGCTGGAAACGCAGCTTCGAGATCAATCATTACATCGAGTATGACTTCTTCTATTAGAGCGTGCGTGTTGTCTGTGCCCACCTTAGAACGGGCACTCGCTAGGCGGGGCGGGTTCACCATTCTTGAAGCCCATTTAGAAAGCCCTTCATACGAGAGAATTTGATTCGGGTCCCACGCTTCGCTCTCATCAAACCGTTTTTCATCGAATTCATCAATTTTGCGTTTGATAACTACGCGTTGATCGATTGGGAGCGAAACTTCAGGCTTGATAACTAAACCTTCAGCCCTATTCGATGAAATCTCTGGAAGGTTTAATTTGGCGGGAATTCTCGTAATGTACCGGACAGGAAGCGACAGAAGATCATTGAGGCGACCGCGGGATAAAACCGGTGGGCAAATTCCTCCAAGTTTTTGAATCCCTTCGCTCAATTCTCGAGCTCCTAAGAAATAGGCGCTCGATAGTTCGCCCTCAGGGCAAACAACCGCATCAAAGATCATCCAATGGTATGAGGGGGAGTACCAAACTCCAGTTTGAACTGGCTGCATTCCCTCAATCGGATCCACTGAAGAGTGCGGGTAGGATCCTCCAAAAAGCTCGCCGTAATAATAAGCGATTGTGCCTTTTGGGAATGAAAAACTTTCGAAAAGTTTGGTTGCAAAAACCTGTAAGTCAGAGCGAATGAGCTGCCAGCCGAAGAACGTATCACTATCGCTCAACCATCCCTTTCTTTTGCCGAAGCGAATTTCTTTTACGCTAACCCCTGCTACCAGCTGAGCACCATGGACTTTCTCTTGGGCTACCCAAGCGCCAGAATATCTGGACGGGTTCGCCTCGCTGAAAGAAGTGGAAATCTTGGGAAAAGAAAGAAACTTCATATCAGTATACTTCACTGTAAATGCCTGTCTGCCAACCGCCAATCAGCTTTCGAAACTCCTAGCAGAATCCCCTGGATTGGGTGTGTGGACAAACATATATTACGAAGCTAAGCTGAATCCGCGTATCTACCTTCGAGGGAAAAATTAAATCTGAATGGATGGTTAAATAAACATGTCGCCGATGGACCGCGCAATCGCCTTATCGCTTGAGAAGATGACTTCCAATGAAGGGGGACCCTTCGGGGCGGTCATTGTGAAAGATGGTAAAATTATCGCCGAAGGATGGAATCAGGTTACAAGTAGCAATGACCCAACGGCTCATGCTGAAGTGAACGCGATTCGTAAAGCCTGCGACAAGCTCGAGACATTTTCGCTGGAAGGTTGCTCGATTTACACAAGTTGTGAGCCCTGCCCTATGTGCTTGAGCGCCATTTATTGGGCGCGCTTAGAGAAGATCTATTTCGCCAACACTCGGCAAGATGCTGCCAAAATCAATTTCGACGACGAATTCCTCTACGCTGAAATTGCCACCGATATTGCCAAACGCAAAATCCCCATGATCCAGCAAGACAGAGATTCCGCCATCAAGGTCTTTGAGGCGTGGCAAAACAAGTCAGACAAAGTTCGCTATTAGTAAGAACGCACAATCTTCGCCACAACTAGAACCTTGGACAGAGCAACCTTTCGGAAATTTCTCCGATTGATGCCAATACAAAATTATGGCATTAATGGAAAATTTGGGACACAAATTTCATGAGTGCAATTCAATTAAAATATCGAACTGACATTGATGGGCTTCGGGCGCTTTCAGTCTTGGCTGTCATTTTGTACCACGCGGAGATCCCAGGCTTTAAAGGCGGTTTCCTTGGTGTTGATGTTTTTTTCGTTATTAGCGGATACTTGATAACTTCGATGATAATTGCCGGAACAACCGGCGGTAACACATTTAGCTTTCGTCAATTCTATATTCGACGAGCAAGAAGATTGCTGCCGTCTTTTTTTGCAATACTCGCTCTCTCAAGTTTGTTTGGTTATCTCATCTTGTCTCCAAATCATCTCGAACAGTTTGGAAGATCTCTATTAGCTTCCCTCATTGGGCTTGCAAATGTATTTTTCCTGACCGAAAGTGGATATTTTGAAACGCAAAATATTTTTCGACCCCTTTTGCACATCTGGTCTCTCGCCGTAGAGGAGCAGTTTTATTTAGTTTGGCCATTTATCCTTTGGGTATTGAGGGGCAAGGCACTTTCGTTTTGGATCGTATTATTATTTGGTCTAAGCCTAGCCGCAAATTATGCTTTTATGCATCTAGAGGCTGCAAGGTTCTATTTGACACATTTTCGGATTTTCGAATTGCTTTGCGGCGCATTTATATCCGTTTTGCCACTCAGGAGAGGCGATACAGCATGGCGTACTGACTTATCTGTGTTTACGGGCATTTTGTTAATTGTTGGGTCTTTCTTGTTTTTCAATTCCGACACCAACCACCCTTCGCTTTTGACTTTGTTTCCTTGCATCGGGACGGCGCTTTTTATCTACTTTGGACCAAGCAAGTTATCTAGTAAAATCTTTAGCAGTCCACCCCTTCGCTATATTGGCCAAAGAAGCTACACAATCTATTTAGTACACTGGCCGTTAATTGTGTATTATCGCTACTTAGTAGATCAAGAATTGAATTTAACTGAAAAGAGTTTCTTGTGCTTGATGTCTATCCTTATAGCGCTACCAGTTTTTCGATATTTAGAAGATCCGATTAGACTTGGGCAACCACTCCGCTTTTTAAAAAGAAATATCCCAATAGTCACTATGGGGATTCTCACATTTATTTTGTTGGGAATTACTGGAGCTACGCTTGTTATTTCAGATGGTGCTGGATGGAGAGTGAAAAGCTATAGCGAAGAATGGAAGAACAATTCGCTATACGGCGGTGAATTTTGCCCGAGCCCTTGCTATCTCAATGAGCAAGCCGATACTGAAGAGATTTATGTCGTTGGAGACTCATTTTCGCGTCAGCTCGCTTACGGACTGAGAAAGCATTTTCCTGATCAAAAATTCAAAATTTTTGATCATCGGAAATGTAGTTTTTTTTCCTTGACTTGGATAGCGTGGGAAGCGCAAAGCGAAAAGGATTGCCTCGAAAAAAGGGATCGATTCCTTAGCGAAATTCGAGAGCGTCGGCCAAAAATAATTTTTGCTAATCACTGGGTCCGAGAGACGTATTTTCGAGAAAGCCAAAGTGAGAAAAAATTTGAATTTCGAAAGTTTGGTCTTTTTACCCCTGATTCAGCTGAGTTTATTTTCCAAGAAATAAGACACCTCCAGATTGAATTTCAATTGCCTAATCCAATTTTAATTGGAAATCCTCCAAGTATAGGAAATTTAAACGATTTGGAAATGTGTCTATCGCGGCCGACTTGGTTACAAGTTAGACAAAAACATGCTGACTGCACAAGAGTTTTAAGGGCTTCCATTGAAGAGAGGGCCTTTTTGTCAAAGTATGCCCCTAAAAATTTAATGGTATTAAATCTATTTGAGCCATTTTGTAATTCGATAGAATGTCAAACGATCGAAGATAAGGGTCTACTATTTTTTGATCAGGTTCATCTTTCAGGGCTTGGCTCAGCTAGGGCAATTAATTATTTTCGTCCAATTTTAGACAAATGGATTCAAGAAAAATAAGACGAGCAAAAACTTAGAAGAAATAAGTCAGACCTCGACTGACCGGCCAGATCGCGCTATGTGGACAAGGCCGTACAGATTTGATTTCCTTGCTCTCACTGATAATATTTGCAAACTTATAGCGATTGCGAATGTATAGAGTGTCGCTCCCACTTTGTGACTCGTTCCAAGGAGAATGCACGTAGTCACTGGCTCACGATAAAAGTTAATTTGAAAAATAAAGACCGAGACGGAGTTGCTGGGTACATCTCTTTATGCTCCAGCGTTCTATCAACTTCATAGTCGCGAATTTCCACATCATCGGCTGAAAAAGTTCTCTTCTTTTAAGCCTTATTTTTACTGTTCCTGTGAACAATGCGCTCGGTAAATGGTACCCGGGACAGGGCTTGAACCTGCACACCTTTCGGCACTAGATCCTAAGTCTAGCGTGTCTGCCAATTCCACCACCCGGGCACATATACTATTTTCAAGACTAAATGAGCCAAGAAACTAGCAAAAAAATCCTGCTGTTGTCTAGGTTTACGAAATCCACCCTTTTACTTTTGGGACGCACCGAGTCCCAATCGCGTCTCGGAAGTCAGCTCAAAATAAAAGGCCTATCCTAATACCGGTTGTACTTGGGCGCTGGCCTTTTAAATCCGTAAAGAGAAACTGCCAGCTGAGCGCTAGCTCCAAATTCACTCGAGAGGTCCTAAAAAAGTGAGCTCCTGCTGATAGCCCACCACCAAAACCACTCGAAGAGGCCAACTCGAACGTATTCAAAGACCAGTTTTGAGCGGATCCATAGCCAAATTTGGCGCCCACAAAAGGGGAAATGTCTGAAGTATTAAAAAAGTAGTTGGCCCCTAAAGCAAAGATCCCCATATGACTTGTCTTGCTCTCTTTTTCGCCACTTGCAGATTCATAACTCAAGTTCAAGGCGACCTGGGGCTTAACCTCCCAGTTGTATCCCAAATAGAGCCCAAACGCCGTCTCATCTAGCCCCATCGACCGCAACGAGTAAGGGCCAAAACCAACAGACCACCTGTTAACAGTCGCCGTTCTCGTCGTGCCTTTTGAAGCTTCGCTCTCTGTCACATCATCAACTCTCTGAGCAACTGCAACCTGTTGTTCATCAACAAGAGCCCGAGCAAGACGATTGGCCACCACATCAAGCTCTTCAGCTCTCGCCGCTTTCATTTGAGTACCGAATACGACTTTACCGCCTTTTCGCTTTGAAACCGTGATCACATAAGAAGCACCGAGTTTAACAACTTTTCCCCCTACCACGATTGCGGAGTCTTTAGCGGTTGGGCTCACTGACTCACCCATTGAGCTGAGTGAACTTGCGATCAGCTCCCTCACGGAGTCGGCATCTTCTTGCGATGTGCTCACTGAACCGAACTTTTCAACATAGTAGGAATCTGCCAGCCCGAGGACAGGCAACACAAAAGCCATCAAGAAAGCTACAAATTTAAAAGACATTTCACGCATCCTTTCAAAGGGTTTCATTCAGGGTCGCACCATACCATGTGATGAACTAAGATTTATGATAAGATTCGTCAGATAGCAGAAGACAAGTAAAAAAAGACCAGGGTTAAGCGCGAGAAGTAAAATTTCGTCTTCTTGGTGATTGCAGGATCTTCAGGAGAAGAAAGTGAACCTTTTTTGGCTCCGTGGTAACCAGTAGACTCCACAGAGGCTGAAGCGAGCCCTTTAAGACACTTTTGGCTCACCAACTAACGGGAGAACCCATTATGAATCGAATTCGCGTTGCATCTTTGCAATACTTCATCAGACCGGTGCGACACTTTGACGACTTTAAAGCTCAAATAGAAGCGCTCGTAGATACTGCAAAAGATTACAAAGTAAGAATGCTGGTGTTTCCAGAATATTTTTCTACTCAGCTTTTGACTTTGGGTGATGTAAAAAGACCCATCGCCGATCAAATACGTGATCTTGCCGCGCAAGAAGACCGCATAGTAAGTCTTCTTGCCACTCTCGCCAAAAAGGCCGGTCTACTTATCGTTGGCGGCACGCTCCCCGGCTTTGATGAAAGCAAAGAAAAAATTCTTAACAAATGCTATGTATTCTCCCCCAACGGTAATCAGCAGGTGCAAGCCAAGCTTCATATGACTCGCTTTGAAAAAGAAGAGTGGCTTGTAGGGCCTGGCTCACGCTTGCGTATTTTCGAAACGGACTTTGGCAAGTTCGCTGTAACTATTTGCTACGATGTGGAGTTTCCAGAAATAGCTCGAGTTGCAGGCCGAATGGGCGCACAAATTCTTGTGGTCCCAAGTTGTACAGACGATCGGCACGGTTACTTGCGAGTACGTTACTGCGCACAAGCACGCGCCATCGAGAATCAAATGTACGTAATTCATTCGCCTCTAGTAGGCTCTTTGCCAATGGTACCAGCCGTTTCTCTCAACTACGGGCAGTCAGCAATCTACACTCCCAGCGACTTTTCTTTTGCAAGAGACGGTTTACTAGCTGAAGGCCCTGTGAATCAAGAAAGCATGATCATAGGTGATTTGAACATCGACCTTATTGAGGAAAGCCGTCAGTCAGGAACAGTCCTCCCGTTAAGAGATAGCCAAAGCACACACGATTTGTTGAAAGTAGTTGATGAGGTTGTTCTCACGTAGAATTCGATCCAGGTATTAGCTAGGAGATTTTGTGAGTAAGATTCTGACTTTTCCTTCAAATGAAAAGTACTCAATACGCAATGTAAACACTGAGGATTTTGAGAGCATCCAATCCCTTTGTTTGAAGGTTTACCCCTTTAGTAAGCCCTGGAGCATCCAACAACTCAGTTCTCACCAGCTTTACTTTCCGGAAGGTCAATTAATCGCTGTTGAAAAAAGCACCAACAAGCTTGTTGGTCTTGCCTTTGGCTTGATCATTCAGTGGAACGATTATTCCCCGCAAGACAGCTGGGGAGATTTCACTTCAGGCGGTTTTTTTCACAACCACAGTCCCCAAAAGGGCAAGACGCTTTATGGTGCCGAGGTCATGGTAGATCCAGACTATCGCGGCCAAGGAATAGGCAAACTACTTTACCAGGCGCGCATCCAGCTTGCTGAGCATTTCAATTTGAAAAGAATTAGAGCTGGCGCCCGCCTTCGTGGATACTCAAGGCATAGTGAAGAAATGACTGCTGATGAGTATGCTAAAAAAATTGTTCGAAAAGAGCTATTTGACCCGACTCTCTCGTTTCAGCTTGGTCAAGATTTTGTAGTTATAGGCGTGGCAAAAAACTACTTGTTCAATGATCCTGAGAGCCTTGGTTTCGCGGCAGTCATTGAATGGATCAACCCAAAGTCTGCTACCCCACGAGATATCAGCGCCCATAGACGGGCCGTCGAGAGCTTTCTTTCTTCTTCTCATATTCCACTTGAAAGCTTGCCAAAAGAGCTACGCCGAACTGTTCGACTGATGATGCTGCTCCTAGGAAAGGTGATCAAAGAATATGAAGGAGAACAATTTTTTGATTGGGTTGAGCACGTCCGTACAGATCTCAAACGAGCACGAACAGGCTCTGCCACAAAGCTTTTGAGCAAACTCACTCAAGAGTTTAAAGACAAAAAGCACAACGACCTTTTGAAGCTTTGCCATGCTTTTTCTTTACTTATGGAGATCATCAACGTTTGCGAGGGGTCGTATCGAACTTGGCGTCAACGTCACAAGCAGATTCACAAGACCTACCCGCTTCAGACCGTGTTGACCTTTGTTCTCACCGCCCATCCCACCGAAGCAAGATCTATACATGTGATCGACATCTTAAAGGAACTCGGCGAAGTCGTTGTTAACGGCATTCAAAACCAATTCGTTTTTGAAGAAGCGCATATACGCACGCTTTTACGACTCTTATGGACACAGCCACTAGCAAAGTCGCAGAGACCCACAGTGAGCGACGAAGCGGAACACATAGCTTTCATCGTGCTGCAGTCTGATATCCTTGATTACATATTAATGCCTAAGAAGTCGTTTCAGATCAGGCTACGAACTTGGGTGGGTGGAGACAAAGACGGGCACCCGGGTGTGGACGATGCAGCGATGCTGTTGTCGCTCTCAAAAAGTCGCAAGCAGATCGTTTCGGCCCTACGATATAAGATGTCAGATTTAATAGACGACTATGGGCGGTTCCCGCTACCTTCGACAACCCCTGCTGAACTCAGAAAACTCACCGCTCTAAAAGCTCGGCTTAAAGACTTTGAAAAAGTCAGTCCATCGTCGGAAAGAAGACTTCAATCTTGGCGAAAAGAGTTTATTCATCTTTGCAATCGAGGCAGCAAACTTCTCAAGCATCACCATCAGGCTTATCTCATCCAGAATCTTTTCGTGGTGTTTCCGGCCCTTGTTATACCGTTGGAGCTAAGAGAAGACTCTGCGGAGATTTTAAAATCATTGACTGACAAGCGGCATCCTATCAGACAAATGCTGCACACGCTGGCAAGTATTTCTCAGGGGGCCAATGTTACGTCTTATGCTAGAGGGCTTGTCATATCACACTGCGAATCCGCCGCAGATCTTAGGCACGCTGAAGAGCTCATAGTGAAGGTGTTTGGCAAGGCTCAGCTCCCAGTGGTTCCGCTTTTTGAATCTGAAGCTGCGCTTGTTTCTGCTCCCAATATTCTTAAGGAGTGGTTGAGCGAAGACCAAAGGGCGCAAGAGATTCAAGAAAACTTTCAAGGTCGATTTGAAATTATGCTGGGCTATTCAGACTCTGCAAAAGAGGTTGGCATATTGTCTAGCCGAACATTGATACGAAACTGCATGGCAAAGTCAGAAAAAGCGCTTAAGAAATTTGGGCTCAACCCCATTTACTTTCATGGCTCCGGCGGAAGCGTCGCGCGCGGAGGAGGTAGCTTCAAAGAGCAAATTGCTTGGTGGCCGACCTCTGCATTGAAGGCCCCTAAACTCACCGTACAAGGAGAAATGATTCAGCGGCTCTTTAGCAGCCCTGAGCTTCTTAGTTCGCAGTGCTTCCACCTCACCCATGAGGCCATTTCTCGAAGAACAACAAAGCACAAGTATCAAAAAAACGAAGCGCTCGATCGTCTTACTGAGCTTGTTAAGAACGAATATCGAACTCTCGTCGAAAACAAAACTCTCATGGCAGAATTGTTGAAGGCGACTCCTTACGATTATTTGAGCGTACTAAAGATTGGATCCAGACCCTCAAAGCGCAAAGAAGGAGAGTTTTCTCTTAGCAGCCTGCGCGCCATCCCCTGGGTTATGTGTTGGACTCAGTCGAGAATTCTTTGGCCGACCTGGTGGGGTATTGGAAGCGCTTGGGAAAAACTGAATCCGCAGGAACAAGAAAGTCTAAAGACCTACTATGAAACGGATCCTTTTTTTAGCTCCTTTGTAAAAACACTCGGATTCACTCTCGCAAAAGTGGAGATCGACGTTTTTGAGATGTATTTATCAGAAGGGTATACACGCGACTGTGAGCCAACAATTCGTGCATTTAGGCACGAGTACGAAAAGTCGCTACGATTTGTCAGAAAAATCACCGGACAAAATAATCTTCTTTCACATAAATTGTGGCTTCAAGAGAGCATTCGACTTCGATCGCCCTATATTCACGTTATAAATGTCATTCAACAAATTGCCATGAACCGACGAGATGAAGAGCTTCTTCGCGAAAGCATCGTTGGCATTGCCTGCGGCATGCTCACCACTGGCTAAAAGCGATTTGTTTAAAAAGTTAGGCCCCGATTCTGCATTTGATATTGGGGTCATGATGATATTGAAATCAGTACGTCTTCAACCGGCGATCATCGTCAGGGTGTCAATAATTTTGGCACTCGTATATTCAGTGCAAGCTATGTCAGCGAGCCCAGCTCGCCATGCACCCGCATCACCATTGTCTTGTGATGGCCTCATGGCACCTCAAGCTCCCGTTAAGGGCGCAGACAGTGGCGTTAACGCTGGCCTCCTTGGGGTTGGACCTGGTATTAATGCTGGCGCGACCCCTGACGTTGGCTTGCCTCGCGCCAGAAGCGGAAGAAATGCGGAGACTCCTCGCACACGCCCTGCTCAGCCCCGTAACCAAACCCAAAATAGACGACAGCTGACGACATCTCAAAAATTCGAAATGCTCCAAAGAATTCTGGGCATTAAAGAAATTCCGTCTTTTGAAATCACTCACCGACTTGCATTCGAGTACTTTAAAGACTCATTTGATCTTCAGGTTCAAAACGCGAGCCCGCAGCAGGTTCACAGAGTCACAGAGGACTTTTTTGTAAGAACTTTCGAGCGACTCAAAGAAATCATGCAGGATCCAAGCAACAAAGTAGATCTTTCTTTCGCCGCACTCGCCGCTAAAAACAACAAAATGCCGCTGAACGGAGAGAAACTGATTAGCTCGAGGCAAATCGGCAATATGTCCTTTGAGCAGTTTCTTCGGTATCTCAGAAGTATTTTGGTAGAGTTTCCGACGAGCCCTATAAAGAAAACTCACACACATGCCATGACTTTTTATGGCGATCAGATTCTTCCTGAAAGTGCGGCTATCCCCCCACTATATTCACAACAAGCAAGCTCCGACACCTTAGAATTCGCGCAAAGTTCGCAAGGGAGCTACCCAAAAAACGGCCAGCGCAAATACGTACTTCCAAGCAATACAGCCGAACCAAGCCTAACAAGTTCAGTCTCAAATAGATTAATGGCTCTAACCAGTTTTATGAAACAAGCAGGGCTAGGGGCCTTCTCTTCGCTCAACCACATTTTGCCGTTCTTCCCGGAAGGGGGCGATGGCGGGTTTTCGGTGATAGACTTCCATAAAATCAAACACCAAATAGCTGGTACCTGGAGAGAAGTTTCCAACGCTCTAAAAAAGCTACCGCTTGGTAAAGTTTGGGTTGATTTTGTGCTCAATCATATCGATGTCGATCATGCCGATTATAAGCGTTTTTTAAAAGGGGATCTACGAGCAGGCAAAAAATTTCTCGCCTTCGATTTTGTCGAAAACGAAGAGGATCTAAGAAAGCTGAAGACCTTAGATAGGGCACCAACCCATGCTACTTTTTCAGGCTCGCCTATGGCTTTCTTAAATGGACACGAACTAAACTTAAAGTGGCGCAATGGATTTGAAGGCAAAGAATACTATTTCGACAACATATTCCATCCACGGCCCACTCAGTATCTTAAGCTTCAAGGAATCAATCACCAAGGTAAGTCTCTAAAGTTCCTTGTTTGGAAAACCTTTAGCGACAAGCAAGTGGATCTCAACCACCACAACCCAGAGGTCATGGCGGATATCAATGCCACGCTCTTACTGTATGCACTTATGGGATCTGACGCTATCAGAGGAGACGCTATACCGTATGCGCTAAAGCAAATGGTCGAGCTTTTAGCTCGCCAGCAGTCGCCTGTAGCTGCTAACGACAATGTGAACGTTCATCAAACCAATGCACTTCGAGGGGTTGCTTTGATGGGCCAATTTGCGGCAAGCCTTGGCCTCGACATACAAATTATCCCAGAGGTGCATTTTCCGTCGTCAACGATTTCACATTACTTTCAGTCGATTTGGAGTTTGTTGAATGCCCGAACAGATGAAGAGCCTAAACTGTCAACTAATTATCGACCGAACAACAACTCCGATAAGCCCCCTTTGCTCTCAAACGCAGCTATGTCTCAGGCGCAAGCAGCTTCATCAGGCGGCATGTACAACTTTGGAGCGCCCGGCTCAATATGGATGTCAAAAGTTCTAAACGATGTTCGACCATTTCTAAGAAACTTGGCTGTGATTAAAGATATTAAGAATGTGGAGATTATCAATTTTCTGACAACTCACGACGGCACAAGTTTGAATGGCCTCAGAGGCCTTGTTGAAAAAATGTCTGCTATTTCGGACGCGCTCAAAGCTTGGTCTCGTAAAACTGGTCTTATCGACGAAAACTTTTTAGAAAAACACATGGTCGGCAAGGCAAGAGTTGGCCCCGACCAAGAAGTCTATTACGAAATCGGCTTAGCATTTGCTGATCTCTACGGAGTTCACCCCAAATTTCCTCTTAGGATAAAAATTGCAGAACTCGAAGACGCTCTCATGCTGCTAATCTCTATGAACGGTACACCGCAGTTTTACCTACCTCAATTTTTTGGTGTTCATACTGACTTTGAATCAATGCTGAAGGCTAATCATCGGCGCGAGGGCAATCGCCCCGTACTTATCGGCGAAAGTATCCAAAAAGACGTCGTTGATCCAGTGTTAATGGATCTCATTGGTGGCGCCCTCAACTTTGCTGACGCAAAACAAGTAGCGCAGGTGCAAAAGCTACTCGTCAATAGTTCTCTCAATGAATTGCTTCAACAAATGCATAGTCGAGGCCTAATAAATTTGTATTCAACTAACCTTAATGGCCCGGAGTTTATGAGAGCAGTTTATCTGCTACATTTAAGAGTCCTTGCCGTCAGAAAGCACATGTTTGATTCCGGTTTTGTGTCAGCTACCCAGCGCTCGATGGGCATCGAGTCGAAATTGATTGCGGCTCAAAGTAACGAAGAGATTGGCGCTCTCGCCATGCTCAATGAAAGCGGCCTTTTGACCTTTCACTCGACAAATCTTGTCGGTACATTCACCAATCAAACTCTAAAACTGGCGGAAACCCGACTGTCACGAAAAACAACTGATAGTGACACCAATCAGCAGGTTCGCTCGAATACTGCGAGCAACTTACACAATCGCTTTACTATAGAAAGACCAATGTATCAGCGCCCTGCTTCTGCCTCTGAGGTCGACTCCACGGTTGAGCGAAATACCCTAAAGATGGAACAAGAACTCTTCGGCGAGTTAGAAAACATTATCAGATCAAAAGTCAAATTGGCTTTAGGGTCTGAAGCTGAAAACTCGAATGCTTACGCAACACAAGACACAGCATTTACTTCGAAAGGCATCTCTACCTTCAGTTTTGAGACTGTAGACTCTCCCGGCGCTCGGAATATTTTGAAGGTCTATTGGAACGAGGGCAAAATTATTCGCTTTGAGTTTCAAACGATGTCTGACTCTTATTTGCTGATTAACCTTCGAACACTTGCCCATAGAAGTAGCACTCATTATTCGATACAAGAATCTGGCGTACCTCTGGGCCCTACAGTATCGCCTTTGGGCAACTGATTAGCTCCGCAGACGACGCCACCTTAAGAGCGACTTAAAAATTCCACCTGCAAACTTCGTTTTATGGGGCAACTATGGAATCTTAACTTTCAACTAACTTTGGAGCGGTACCCAAAAAATCCTCTACGGAAGTTTCCGAGAAACGTGGGGCGCGCCCGACTGCGCTCGGAGTCGCAAAAGTTCGTCTCTACCTTGATTGCAGCGGGGCCCCTAGGTTAGCTTCTTCCGATGGAAATTTGGAAAGAAAATCTTTTATCCCACGCCCTCTCTAGGCACTCACTCGGGCGACGTTTACTTAAAAAGCTTGGGCCCTCTCTTGTGCAAAGAGAGTTCACTCTAGAAGGCAAAACAATCTCGATGGCTCTCGATTTAGAGGATCGATGGGGCGTCTCTAAGCATTTGCTGAAACACGGGGACTATGACCCAGAGCTCACGAAAGTAGCTAAAAAGCTTTGCCCACCAGGAGCCATCGCTTTAGACGTAGGTGCAAACATCGGTTACTGGACGACCTTCCTCGCCAAAGTCTGCCAATGTCGCTCGATTAAGTCTTTCGAACCTCACCCCGCAAATCTTAAACTTCTGAAAATGAATGTTGCACTCAACGGAATCGAAAATCAGGTTGAAATTATCGCTAAAGGCCTCAGTTCTCAGGCGGGAGCAGAGAAACTTTACCAGTCAGATGACAACTCCGGCGACCACCAACTTTACTCATCACCTGGGCGTGAATACATAGAAGTCGAAACTGAAAATTTTGATCTCAGCTACCCAAACACTGCCATCGATTTCATCAAAATAGATACACAAGGATACGAAGGGCATGTATTGAAGGGGCTAGAGCAAACCCTCAAGAATAACCAAGGCGTTAAGATTATTATGGAGTTTTGGCCTCATGGTTTGAAAGCCGCCGGATCGGACCCACGACTTGTTGTGGATCAACTGCGCTCTCTGGGTTTCTTGCTTTGGGCCGTGGTGCCCAATTCAACCGAGATCCGCAAGGTTGATACGAATAGCGTGATGTCTCTTTGCGAAGGCGAAGTACATACCGACTTAATCAGCTCTAGAACTACGTTAAGCATATAAACGTCTGTCTTTTTTTGGGTTATCGTGGTCGTTTTTTGGCTTTTTTAAGTCGCCGTTTAATTTGTTCGAGTAAGTTATTGGATTATTCAAATCGCGCATTAGTTTGTTAAAGTGTTTTACTAGATTGTTCAAATCGCTCTTAAATCGAGAGGTACCTTTGCAGCGGCCCCAAAGAAATGGCCAACCCCATCTCCTAGTATCTTTTTGGATTTGCGTTGTTTCTTGTCTGTTTTTGGGCACAATTCTCTTTTCTGGCTTTTCTTTTTGGCCAGAGTTTCTCAACAATATCAGAAATCCTTTGTTGATCGCATCTGCCTTAGCTGCACCTCTCTTCTTCTTGAAATCATCTCGAGACTGGGCGCGCACATTTTTTGTAACTCCAGCGCATTCTATGACCGCATCAGCCGGTAACCGCTGGGCCATCGCGCTGTTTGGAATATATCTTTTCGTTTTCTGTAAAGTTAGTTGGCTAAACTATGCTTCTTTTAACGTTCATGCCATAGATTTCTCTATTTACAATCAGCTGATTGCCTATACTGCCCGCGGCAAGTTTATGTATTCACCCGCCTGTGGTGGGTGCAACCATTTTGGTGTTCATCCGACGTGGGTTTTGTTTTTGATCTATCCGCTCCACCGCCTATTCGATTCGCCCCTCTTTTCGCTCTTGCTTCACCCACTACTGCTCTGGGCAGCGGCAATCCCACTCGACTTGCTGGCGTCGAAGTGGGTAGTTTCGCCAATTCATAAAATCATTATTCTTTTTTGCTATTTTAACTTTTGGGCCGTATCACGAATTCTCATGTATGATTATCATATTGAGGTTTTCTACGTCGTATTGTTTCTTTGGTTGTACTTCGGATATGCCACTGGCCGAAACTGGTTGATATGGCTGACGTCGCTTATCTTTATTTCTGTTAAGACCGATGCTCCTGTTTATATGATGGCATTTGGCTTTAGTGCCATATTCTTTCCGAAGTATTTTTTGAGATCTGGATGTCGCTTTGACAGAAGAC
Organism: Bdellovibrionales bacterium CG10_big_fil_rev_8_21_14_0_10_45_34; assembly: GCA_002778785.1. GTDB lineage: Bacteria > Bdellovibrionota > Bdellovibrionia > Bdellovibrionales > 1-14-0-10-45-34 > 1-14-0-10-45-34. The sequence goes on from PEZS01000009.1 coordinate 23,178, forward strand.
AAGGTGCTCTATTGGCGCTCCTTTGCTTCGCTGTTTTTATTTTGAATATTCAAATTGTCATTCCCTCTAACAGTTCACAAGGGGCAGTTCCATCTTACTTGGGATACTGGGCAAAATATGGGTCCACAATACGCGAGATTGCCTACGGGGCTCTTTTAAACTGGAGTGATATCGCCAAAGATATTTTTCGCGGGGGATGGATTTCAGCTACGTTGCCGTTTTTGTTTTTCCCGCTTGCAAGCCCTGCGACTGCTTTGCCTTCTTTGGTTTTTGTTGTTTTACATTCCGCCTCCATCAACCCCGTTGTAAAGGGGCTTGCTATTTATTATTCAGCTCCACTTATTGGCCCACTGTTCGCTGGATATTTAGATATTCTCGGGCGGCTCGCAAAATGGCGGTCACATGCCGTTTTTTTTACTTTAGTCTTCACATCTTTTGTCGGCAGTGGATACCTCAAATTTCATAGGATACATCCTAACTTCTTTGCCTTTAAGGAATTTACTGCCGGGCTGGATCCGCAATCCACCTACTGTATTCAAGGAATACTAATGCCCCATTTCGACTACCTGGATGATATGCATCTTTTGAATGCCTCCTGTCTTGATAGAAACCCCAAGTACATCTTTTACAATTCATCCCTTAGCCGCTTTCCGCTTTCAGAAGTAGAATTTGCTGATCTGATTGAACGAGTCGATAAAATGCCCGCTCTAGAGCGTAAGCAATTGAATTCATTTCAGTTGGTTGTTAATGAATCTAGAAACTGAAAGTGACTTGGGCGCGTCCTAATGACCTGAAGCTCGCCCAAATGAAGACACGCCCTAGAAATATCTGATCAAACTAGCCGGGGTACTTGTGATAGGGGAACTTCCAATTGAAGTTTACAGCAGTATCGGGAACTGGTAGTTAAGAGATGTTCTGATCGAAGGATCCATTGATTGAACTTTAAGATTATTGAATAGAGAGACCTCAAAATGCTTTCGTCAGAAATCTGCGGAGACAAATATTCTTTGCAAGCGCTAGAGGACGCTCAAGAGCAAGCTTGGACACTACTTCATAAATTATCATCGAATCTTTGTGCTGGCCTTCGCGAGTCTGAATTTCGCATTTACGTTATTGATACGATTTTAAGAGAAACCGGAAGAAAGAGTTGGCACCCACCGCAAGTTAGGTTTGGACCTAACACTTCCTTAGGCTTTAACGAGCCAGCAAAAGAAGACTGGGTATTAAAAGAAAATGACATCGCTTTCATAGACATTGGTCCTATTTATCACGACCACGAGGCGGACGTTGGAGCGACTATAACAATTGGAGATTCACCGATTTTTCGAAAAATTGTTTCAGACTGCTCCGAAGTATTTCAACTCACTCACAAAGCTTGGGCTAATGATAAGTTATCGGGCGCCAAACTCTATGAGTTTGCTCAAAGCCAAGCGCATGAGAGAGGCTGGGCTCTTGGAGACCGCGGAGCAAGAGGGCACCGAATAGGAGACTTTCCGCACTCTATCCATCATCGTGGACGGCTTGTTGACGTAGTCGATACTCCCAGTGCCCATCGATGGATTCTTGAAATACAGCTCAAGTCCCCTGACTTAAGTTTTGGCGCATTCTACGAAGACATGTTGAAATAGCAAAGCTGGACGTCAGCTCACGAAATTTGTTTACCGAGGTGTGCCCCCACACTAATATCTGAGAGATGGTTAAACCAAAAGCACCATTCATGCCTGACGGGTCAAAAACTGATATTTTCTTTGATATCTCATTTGATTTTTTTTGCTGCATCGATTCCAACTATCGTTTCGTAAGAGCGAACCCCGCTTTTGAAAAAATGCTTGGCTTCGCCGCAGAGACACTTCTTTCAAATTCTTTCTTCACTTTTGTGCATCCCGATGATCAGCCTACAGTTCGTCGAGTTCTCGCTGAAGCCCTAAATTCAGAAGGTGAAAAACAGTTCAGCTGCTTATTTCAAGGTTCGCGTGACAAATATCATAGGCTCTCTTGGGTCGCTGTACAAAACCCTAGCAACGGGCTTATTTATGCAACCGCAAAGGACGTCACAGACTTTATTGCCAACAAAGAATTGCTTGGACGAGTTATTAATAATTCGCCGGGAACAGTCTATCAGTTTAAAATGGAGCCTAACAAGGAGATGTATTTTCTCTACGCAAGCCCACAGATTTGTTCAATCTGCGACATAACTCCAGAAATTCTCGAGAAAGACGTTTCAATCGCTTTTAGTATGGTCACCGAAGAAGATAAAGGCCAACTCATTCAGCTAATTATAGAGAGCGCACAAAATCTTACCCAGTTCGAATGGACGGGGCGGCTCGTCACCCCAAAGGGCAATCTAAAGTGGGTAAAGGCCAAGAGCATCCCCTGTTCTTCGCCTGACGGATCGACGATTTGGGATGGCATCATGATCGACATCTCTCAGGAAAAGATTTACGAAGCTGAACTTGCGAAGCAGAGGCGCATCAGCGAACACAATGCAAAACTTGCACTCGTTGGAGAACTCGCCGCCGGCGTTGGGCACGAAATCAACAACCCCTTGACCATAATTACAGGATATACACACAAGCTTAAGCGCTTGATAGAGGAGGGTCGATTACAACCCGAAGACGTTGGTACAATCGCAAAGAAAGTCCTTCTCTCGTCTGGCCGGATTGCACAAATCGTTCGCGGCCTACGTACCTTCTCGCGCGCCGACGATGACGAGCTACAGAAGTTTGATCTCGTAGAGGCAATTGAAGAATCCTTGGCTTTGATAACAGAAATCTACAAACAAGACGGCATACAATTGAAGCTTTTGGCCTGCACAGAAGCAAAAATTTTCGTATTCGGTAGTAGGGGGCGATTAACGCAAGTTATTTTTAATCTCCTCTCCAATGCGAAATACGCTGTTTCTAAAAAGACCCATCCAGTTATTGAAATCACTATCGAGCAGCTACCGAGCGGCACGGCGCGGATTTCTGTTGCGGACAACGGTGACGGCATTCCTGATAAGGTAAAAGACCGTATCTTCGAGCCGTTTTTCACGACCAAACCAGTCAACGAAGGAACTGGTATTGGCCTTGCACTTTGCCATAGCATTGTCAGTGAATTTGGTGGTCGTATAACTTTTCAAAGTTCGCAAGGATCTGGCTCCCGATTCTTTATCGATATTCCGATTGCAGTAGGTTTTGCCTCCGTTGAACAAACGTCAAATCTAAGCGAAGAGTCTGGCTCTTCAAGACGAGTATCTCCCCGTGCGGAGGTTAGAGCGAACTCCTCGCACATAGGTGGCGCGGCCACTACGAGCGCCTCGCAAGTTGGTGGCGAGATCAAAACAGGCCTGCCTAAAAAAGGAGGGCAAAAGCAGCCCTTTGCTTATCAAGCGCTGGTTGCCGACGATGAAACTGAACTGTGTGAACTTCTAGTAGAAATTCTCAACGCACACAATATCGAAGTCCATACCTTTTCAAATGGCAAAGACTTGCTTGAAGCACTGAAAGAAGATCCTCTCAAATTTCAGCTCGTAATTTCAGACATTAAAATGCCAGTTATGGACGGAAAGGAACTCGTCAAACAGATCCACGCTCTCAACCTGACAAAGCGACCCAAACTAATTCTCACTACTGGTGGAGTAAACGTGAACTTGGAAGCTTCACGGACGAACTCTAAAAGCCTTATTGACGGCTTTATCCTGAAGCCCTTCAGCGAAAACGACATTATTCGTGTCGTAGATGAGGCGCTACAACCCGCCTAACACTTCTAATTAGCATTGCTTTAAGAGTTTCACTCATTTAGTCGACCTCGAAGTACTTCAAGGCAATTCAATGTCAAACAGCAGATCAGGCGCCTTACTTACAGGGTATAATATGAGGGGCTCAAGTGTTCGCCCAAATGAGGACACGCCCTACCTCTCGAGGTGAGTTATTTCGTGATGAGTTTTTTGTAGTCTGGAGCCTTAATCAATGAAGCTAGTTCACGTTCGTTATCCATTTCGATGCGAATAAACCAACCTTCATCCATGGGGTCATCGTTGATGATGCCAGGATTTTCTACGACAGGTGCATTGACCTCTATAACTGTACCGGATACTGGCGCATAAAGGTCGCTGACAGCCTTTACGCTTTCTACCACTCCAAACGGCTCATTTTGTGTGACACGTTGACCCTCTTCAGGAAGCTCTACATAAACAACTTCACCGAGAGATTGCTGCGCAAACTCCGTAAGACCGACCGTTACAACATTTTCGTCTACCTGAGCCCATTCGTGGTCTTTGGTGTAGTAATAATCTTCTGGTACGTTGTTCATTTGCCCTTCCTTTTTGAATCCCTACAAAAGTAGCTATCCCTAGAATTAAGTCAACCGTCTAGTGGATTGGCCTACTTGCATCAGACGTCTAGGGTTGGCCTTCGCGCATAAGATACTGCTTTTCAAACTCCTTTTGTCAGGCTTGTCCGCACAAACGGTGTCGCACTCACCTTCGCCTCGTAGACCTTCCCGCGAATTTCCACTCCGATGCCACTTCCGGGCTTCGAGCTGGAGCATGCTACGTACCCTATTCCAATAGGCTGGTTTAAACTTGGCGAAAGGGTTCCGCTCGTCACTATACCCAAACTTGCTCCCGCTTTATCTACGATTGGGTATCCACTGCGAGGTATTAATTTGCTTTCCATCACAAATCCCACGAGCTCTCTAACGAGCCCCCTCGATTTGATTTTTTCAAGCGCTGGCTTTCCGATAAAATCATCTTTGTCCATTTTAACAGCCCAGCCCAATCTTGCTTCGAACGGGTTGGTCTCATCGGTGATTTCATGGCCGTAAAGAGAGTATTTCATTTCGGTCCGCAATGTATCGCGAGCCCCCAGGCCAATCGCTCTCACAGAAGAGTCGGCTCTCATTAAAGAATTCCACAGCTCTTGTGCGCCATCAGGTCTTATAAAAATCTCGCAGCCAACCTCGCCAGTGTATCCGGTTCTTGCAACAATCGCTTCAAAGCCTCGCCAACTTCCTATTTTAAACTCAAAGGGCTTCAGATCTTTAACAGTTAGTGCCGGAAGAACATTGCCGATAATATCAAATGCATTCGGACCTTGAACGGCTATTTGAGCCCAATCACTACTTACATTAATGATCTCATCTCCATGATTATGCTGAGTCATCCATTCAAAGTCTTTTTCTGTATTGGCTGCATTCACACAAACGAGATAGTGCTCATCAGGTTTTAAACAGTAGACGATGACATCATCAACAATTCCGCCGTCAAAGTTGAGTAACAAGTTGTACTGCGCTCTGCCCGGAATCAACTTTGTAACATCATTCGAGACAAGCCGATTCAAATTTTGCAAAGCCTTTGACCCCTTAAACTCTATCTCTCCCATATGTGAAACATCAAAAAGGCCTACCTGCTGCCTGACGTGGAGATGTTCTTCACGAATTCCCTGATACTGAACTGGCATCCACCAGCCAGCAAAATCGACCATTCGAGCGCCTAGCTGTTCATGAACTTCACAAAGCGGAGTCTTTCTAGGCTCCTGCCGCATAGGATTTGCATTCTCACTTTTCTCATCAGGCATAATCACCTCTTCCACACTTTCGCCCCTTCTCTTATTTCGGCCAACCGTATTGTGTTCTCCATCAAGACAGATATCGTCATAGGGCCCACTCCTCCCGGAACTGGGCTCAACGCTGAGAGATGGCCTTGCGCCCCATCAGGGTCAACATCTCCGCAAAGCTTGCCGCTTTCCATACGGTGAATGCCCACATCAATCACGGCCGCACCCTTTTTAAAGTCCCGGGCAGAGAGCAAATGTGGCCTACCGGCGGCAACAACAACAATTTCAAATTCTTTAACCAAGCTCTTAAGATTCGGCGTTTTAGAATGTGCTACAGTCACCGTCGCATCTTGCTGCGTGAGTAAAATGGACATCGGCAAGCCGACAATTTGAGACCTACCAACAACAAGAGCCGATTTACCCCTGGTGGCAATTTTGAAGTGCTTTAAGAGTTCGATAACCCCTTGCGGAGTACATCCATTTGCACGCGAACGACCCTTTAACATAAGGCCAATGTTTTCAGCCGTCAGACCATCGGGATCTTTTGAAGGGTCAATTCGATCAAGCACCTCTTCAAAACTTAGGTGCCCAGGCAGTGGGCTTTGAACAAGTATTCCATCAACTCGGTCGTCGCCATTCAGTTTTTCAATTTCTTCATTGAGCTGCTGCTGAGTTGTTTTTGCATCCAGCTCTCTGTGTAAAGAATGAATATTTAGTCTTGCACACTCTTTGAGCTTGTTGCGCACATAAACACGGCTAGCAGGATCATCCCCAACAATAACCGCTGCTAAGGAGGGGTTTCGCCCTGTTTGAGCACAGAACGCCTGCACCCTTTCTGCGAGCGCATGCGAGCGGATCTCAGATAGCTCCTTACCGCTTAGATCAACCAGAGGAGGCCTCCCAACAAAAAATCGACATGTAAAAAGTATTCGCTAATAGATCATTACTGCTTGATGCTCAGGGCTTGGACAAGGGATCTTAGGGTCGAACGAGAGGTTTGACTACTTACGTCATAAAGGGTATAATGTCGGAACGCTCAAGGAGGCCTTTTGGAAAAAGTAAAAATTTCAGCCGATGGAAGCTCAATTGATTTTCAAACTTCTGACACCCTTCCGATGTCTCCAAAAAAGTTCCGCGAAGGCCCCGAATTAGAGGGCTTTTACAGATTCATTTTCGAAAATGACCTTCGAAAAGAAGCTCTCGATATCGTCAATCAAATCGCGATGGCCCGCAAGGCTCAAAAGATCCAAAAGAAAGCCGTAACTGCTAAGAAATAGTGAACTGCTTTGCAAATCACAGCGCCTAGTAAGTAGTCGGGTCGCTTAGGTCCGGCTGTTTTCTCCGATTTATGTTTTTCTTTTCCGAACCGTGCGGGATTTCGGAAGTCGCCACACACCAAGCTAATCTAGGGTTTCACCTCCCATATTGCAGCTCCGGCTGAACATATGGAGGTTTAAATGAAAGCTTTACGACGATCGAACGGACAAGGTCTCACTGAGTATTTGGTAATTGTCGCACTCGTAGCCATCGCCAGCGTGGCTGTAATTCGAGTTCTTGGACAAAATCTAAGCGCCCGCTTTGCGAATGTCGCTTTTGTTCTACAGGGTAACGGTAATGATCGATCCGCACGTTTCGACCAAGTGGAAGATTCGCATTATAGAAAAAAGGATTTTAGCGACTTCTTTAAAGGCACATCTTCCAGCGACAAATAACAGTGTAACATGAATACAATCGTTGCAGAACCACTGCGGAGTGACCGCTTAAAACAGTCACAAAAGCCTGCCAGAAATCTGCGATGCCAGCCCACAAAGCTTCGCAGAAAAAACAACGGACAAACTGGAATTGAATTCATTTTAGCTTTTCCAATTTTCGCCGCATTCTTACTTTATTTTGCGTCTTGGGCTTTAAGGCTGCTCTTGGTCACATGGACAGAGCACCACAATCATCTCGCGCTCATTTGCTTGAACTCCGACTCATCAAAGAAAGCTTGCGAAAGTTGGCTCACCGAGCGCATTGAACTCTTCCCATTTTCTCGCGTGGTTCGTTTGGAAACGACAGATGCGGCAAAACAGAAGTCTATTAAGACAGTTATTCAGCACGGCGGGTTAACCATCCAGACCCAAACTCGTCTAAAGAGCCCGTTCTAAATGATTCGAAATCAATCTGGCTCAGTTCTAGTTGCCTTGGTATTCACGCTGCCCGTGATTCTCACCGTTGCCATCGCGGCAGTTGTTATTAGTCAGATTTTAGTAGCCAAATCACAAAGCGAAGAGCTCTGCCGAAAAGAAATCGTGCGATCACAAAAATTAGTTAAAAAAGGATCTGTAGAGCTAATGAAACTCAATCGTAAAGCAACCCTTGCAAGGAGCCGAGTTGCGGCGGCTCGTGCCCGACTCGCCGCCGCTTTGGCGTCCGGGCTTCCGCCAGCAATCGCTACGGCAAAACTACAACTTCATAAAGCGCGAATCTATCAAGAGGTGATCCACAATTCGCAAATCGCAATTCTCTACGCTTACAACGCCAGCCTAAAGTTGCAGCAAATCAACCTCACCCAACAATTACAACAACGAGCATCTACGGCGAGTCTTGCTGAACAACGAATTGAACTCCGAAAAATTCCACCGCAGAGTCGGAGTCCGAATTACATTCCGTATTCCGATCATAAAAAAAGACATTGCTTCAACGCCACATGGACACTGAATTTGCAACCTGTTGTCGTTCAATGGGCACTACAGTTTTTAAAATTAGAAAATTCACTAAAACTGTCCTGCGGGGCCAGCCAAGAGTTCCAGATCAAAGAAAAGGACTTTCACCTCTTTTTTGCAAAGGACAAGTGCTTGTAGAGCTTAGCATCGTACTTCTTGCATTGATTTCTGTCTTTCTAGTTTCTCATTCCTATCTCTTAAAACTGCGCAAGTCCCAACTAGAGCAGCTCTCCTCAAAAACGAAGATACAGATTTTGAACAACAAAGATTGGAGCCAACAGCTCACCAAGTGAGCCGACCTCCCCACACGTAGGTACCGGCAAGTGCTGGTTAGTATTGGATAGTTAATAAGTATTTAGGCATGGGTAAGCGTAGGTAACTACAAATAGGGACAGGTAAGTGAAAGTACGTAAAAGCAAGTAACAGTAAGTAAAAGCAAGTAACAGCAAGTAACAGGCAAACACAGTTAAGCAAGTGATCATGAGAAAAAATTTATAGGGATACAATTATGAACGGATATGAAGAGTTGCAAAAGGAGAATGCCAAATTTAGATCGAGCCAAATTGAAGAAGCGATCTGGCAGAGGCTTCACTTGCTGAGAGAAAAAATTCTTAAGTCACCAAAGACCGGTTACTGGGTCGCAATGATAGTCACTCTTTTGTTCATCTCAAAATTTTTTCTCAACAACGAGGCTGACCCCACCAACGTAGCAAACAAAGAAGAGCCTACCGACGTTACCACCTACATTCCCAGAGGATTCGTATTAGCACCTATTGAAGTTTCAAACCAACAGGCGCTCGACGGAATACTTGCAGACAAAGGATATGTTGATTTGTTTCAAACATCGCAAACGGGTCAACCGTCTTCAGTCGTTGCTACTTCCGTGAAGATGATCAGAGCGCCGCTCAACCCAAAAGAATTTGCAGTGTTAATCAATGAATCCAGTGCGGATTTTCTAAAAGAAAAACCTGGCCCTTATTTTGTTGTCATTCGAGGTTCTACAAATCAAGACAGCTCACAATGGGCAAAGAAGACAAAAAAGATCCCACCGAGAATAGAATATGCTGAATGACTTTGTCGCAGCAAAGCTCCGCCAACGGATATTCGTTAAAGACGACTGTTCATATGGAAGGCTAAGGGTAGAGGTTCTTCCTTCAATAAAGATTTGGAATCTAATGGCTAGTCTCAAGAGTTTACCGTCCTTAACAAAAGAGGCTTGAGGAACCAAGTCCAAAGAGGCATGAGAACCCAAGTCAAAAGAGAGGAAAGCGCATGAACAAGGCAACTCCCAATAGAAAGCATTTCAGACAGATTGCCGTCGCTGTCATGATTGTGGCACTCATTCCGCTCAATCAGGCAAACTGCAAAACGAGCATGGTAGATAGGTACGACGAAGTCCCAGTTTTGGTACAGCATGTATCGACAACCAACGAAGAATTTGAAAATGCACTTTCAAAACATCCTGATATGCAAACGTATACACAATATAGCCAAGCCCACAGATTGCATCCTAAGATTGCAAGCGAGATCGAGGCCAAACTCGAAATGGGGCAGCGAGCTTTATGGGCAAATGACAGCGCACAGGCAAAGCAGATTTTTGAATCTATTTCATCCGATCGCTTCTCTCAGGATTGGACAGATTCCTTACGTGAAACTATTTTTTACTCGCTCGTTATGACCGCAAAGTTAAGCCTTGTTAGTTCAAGGCGCGATCAACTTCTTAGAGAGGCAATCGCTTTTGCGGGTGACATCAAGCTTCAGGATCATTGGCTCAACAAAGCCGAAAAGGAATTATTTCAAAAACACAAGACTCAGCTAGAAGCTGCCCAATTAAAACTCGAACTCAATAGCATCGCACGAAACTATGAAATTGTCATGTTGAACGGAAGGGTCTTTGAAACAAAAGACGCCGGCGCTATTTCTGTACCTCCTGGAACTCATCGTATCACGCTAGTTTCTAACAAATATCAGACTCAGTCTTTTATACTTGATTCTCAACAGCTCGTTCAAACGCGCCCAATCAATGTGAGTCTTGTTCAAAGTAGCTGCGAGACGGCCAGTGAGGCCTTGCTCGATTTAGAAACCAAAGCCTACCTTGTCGAAGGTGAAAAGTTCTGCGAGTTGACTACACATATCTCGCCTAAGACAAAACACGATCAGCAAAATAGCCAAAACTCTCGGGATCTTGGGTCGGGTAAAGATGAGATAGATACGAGGTTTCAGGTCGCTACCCAAAGCCTCACTGATTCAAATAACAAAAAAGTGCCAACATGGCTGTGGGTTATCGGAGGAGCGGCAGTATCTTTTTTCTTAATCAGTCAGTTCGCGCAGGCACAGCAATCAGGCAGCGGAGGATATCCACCACCTCCGGCAAGCACTTCGAATCCCCCAAGCACGCCCACCTCTACAACACAGGGTACAAGCTCTCCGCCAGTTGTCGTCTATGATTGAATGGCCTGAACGATGATTGAATCGACTGAACTATGAGTGAATGGCCTGAACTATGAGTGAATCGACTGATAAAAACTCTTCTCAGCCTTCGCCAAACGAACACGGCCTCGGTAAAGTAGAGCTTTCTTCTAAAGAACACTGCCTTGGTTAGATGGAGCGTTTATCTAGGGGCGCCGCCTGAGCCGAATTGATGCGGCGCTGGTGGCACAAAACCTCCAGTTCCTGATCCAGGATTTGGAAACGGCATACCACCACCAAAGCCACCGCCGAAGCCGCCTCCAAAACCTCCACCAAATCCGCCACCAAAGCCACCACCCATGCCCATGCCGCCGGCAGCGCCACCGTACATACCTCCGGCAGACATCAGTTGATTCATGCGCTGAGTGAGTGACATATATTCTTGAGAGAGCGATTGAAGGGCGCGCATTCGCGCAAGCTGATCTTCTTGATATCGTCTCTGGATTTCCATTTGTGCCTGCATTTGCGTCATGTATTGCTGCATGAGCATTTGTTGATACTCTCCGCCGCCAACTCCCATGCCGCCCATGCCCATACCGAACGGGCTAAGGCCACCACCTAGGCCAAATGGGCTACCCATACCGCCCATACCAGGCATACCCATCATGCCGCCCATACCAGGCATACCCATCATGCCACCCATACCAGGCATGCCCATCATACCACCCATACCCATTCCAGGTATCGGACCCGCAATGCCTCCACCAAAACCAGGGAAGCCAGGTATTCCACCCATGCCGCCCATTCCCATACCAGGCATACCCATCATGCCGCCAATACCGGCGCACCCGCCCATCATGCATGGTCCTGCGAATCCACCTCCTGGCATCATTCCAGGCATATACATTCCGCCACCGCCAAATGGTCCACCCATTCCTTGCGGGAAGCCCATGATTCCGCCCATTCCCATGCCTGGGCCCATTCCGCCACCCATCATAGGGTATTGCCCCATCATGCCCATTGGATTCATCATACCCATTGGCCCAAACATACCGCCGCCGCCGGCCATTGTCGGCGCACAGCCAATACCACCTTGGCCCATGCCTCCATAGGTAGCGCCATAAAGACCTGCTGTCGCATAAGGAAACATGTTCATCGGTGAAGCATAAGGAAATCCAAGGTCCGCCGAACGATCAGCGGCATACCGGTTGGACTTGTGTTGGAGAACCATACCGAAAGCGTCTAAAACACCAGCCCCAAGCCACTGCCACGCACTTGGCTTCTCTCTCTGAGGCTGACCGCCGATGTAACAGTGGTGACAAACTTCTGTATCATACGGCGACCGCGCGTAACGTGAACCCTTGCCCATCTCCGCACGCATCTCAGCTCTTTCTCGATCCTTTTCTTCTCTGCTCAGTGCTTTGGCGAGAGCTTCTATGTCGTCAGCTAGATTCAAAATCTTCTTCTTTTTACCTTCCAACCCTCGAGGAACTTCTTTTCTGAATTCAGCCACAACTCCGACGCAAGCATCGCGATCTGACTCATCCGTAATAGTCGCGCACAGCTGAGCCGTCGGGTTAACATCATCACAACTCTGACTTTCAGTTGTGACTTTTGTGTCTGTGGGTTTTGTTTCTGCCGCTGACTTACTTAGATCACTCAGCTTCAGATCACTTAAAGGCGAACTAATATAGCCATTTCTAGATTGCTCCAAAATCTGAAGCCGAAAGTCGTTTGAAAAATCGTTCCCACATTCGGTGCACTTATTTGCACCACCGTCGCTACACGAGCCTACGCATCGGACCGAATCCCGACCCGCTGCCGCTAAACATAATGAACAAGAAGAGTCCTCGAGATCACTAAAAGCAAAACTCTTGCAGGTACTAGAACAGGTACTTAGGAGTTTATCTGGCCTGACCTGCAAACTCTCTAGTAACTCAACAACTCGCTCAACTGACTTTACTTTCGGTGAGGTCTCGGAATTTGGGGTTTCGCCCTCAGAAGAACTCCCACATTTATTTATCTTTTGCGCGGCCCTCTTCAAATCTTTAGCATATTCTCTTAACTCTCCCACATCTAAGTCAGCATCTTCCCTGAACTTATCGAGCACATCGAGGGCTGAGACTCCATAATGATCAGAGTATTTTTTCTTTAGCGAATCAGGTTTGAGATACTGACTTAACGAGTAGCTTTTTGAATCATCGAGAAAGTAGTCTATCTCTCCAAAATCTTCGAGTAAATCGAGCGCTTTATTTTGTAGCTTATTTAATTTCTGTTCGTTTTTGCCGCCGCTGGAGACTGAACGCATGGGCCATGGGCAAGCGGGATTTGTGAAATACATTCCGCTTCCGTTGATCGGATATTGAGCCTGCGCGTTCATTGAAACGCCTGAGGCTATCAATAGGAGTAAAATCCATTTCATCGAAGACTCCTTAAACGAGAACTCACTCTCGTCTATGTCTTTTCGACAAAGTGCTTGATCATCTTGAGACTGATTTGAATTCATTCCGTCAAACTCTAATTCTCCAGGCCTTCAGCACGCCTTTGGTCGTGATCCACGTTGCGCACCCCGTTTATAAAATTCTACACTCATCTATGCGAATGAAGCACTCAATACTTTGTCTCGACGACGAAATTCACAACGTAGATGCCCTCGAGAGAGCTTTCCGTAAGAAGTACAACGTTCTAAAAGCCACCAACCCAAAAGAAGCTCTTAAGCTCCTAGACTCTCATCCAGTTACAGTCATCATAAGCGATCAGAGAATGCCCGTGATGACAGGGGTCGAATTTTTCGAAGAGTCGATCAAAACACAGCCTAAAGCCGTGCGGGTCTTACTCACTGGTTACTCTGACATGCAAGCCATCGTCGATGCCATCAACAAAGGCCAGATCTATCACTACGTCAGCAAACCATGGGACCCAGTAGACCTCGAAACCACAATTGCCCAAGCCGTTGAACGTTATGAGCTGGGTGAAACCATAGAAAAAAAGAACCTCGAACTTTCTGAAGCGCTTGAAGAACTCAAGAGCCTCGATAACACCAAAAATCAGTTCATGGCTCTTATTAATCACGAGCTCAAAACACCGCTCACTTCACTTCTCAGCTTCTTGGAGCTCCTCAAACAAAGTGGACTCAACGACGAACAAAAAATATATGTTGAAAAAATCTCGCGAGGGGCTGATCGATTGAGGCAAATCGTTTTTGATGTGATGGAGTTCTTGCAAGCTTCTACACAAATGCGAGACGTTCACCTCAAAGACGTTGATCTGGCGAGTGCGCTCCGCAATAAGCTTGCTTCACTTGAGCAAAAGACTTCTGCGAAAGGTCATATCTTTCAAATTGACCTATCACAAGCCGAGTGCGTTGCAGATGAGATGATCCTCGATGCCATTTTAACTCGGCTTTTCGATAACATGATTATTCATAGCCCTGAGGGATCGAAACTGTTCGTTGCACTGTCTTCGAGCGACACTCACGCCTTACTGACACTTAAAAATCCGCTAGCAGCAGAGAACAAGACTGCTCTTGAGAGAATCTTCGCACCATTCACCATTCAACATCCCGTTCTTAACCATTCAAAAGGGCTAGGGCTCAGTCTAAGCCTTGTTAAAGCTCTTTGTCAGCTTACCGGAATCGAAGCCAGCGCCGACGTTTCAGCAAAAATGTTTGAAGTCTCGTTGAAAATTCCAAAGCCATAGCTTACGTAATTCCGCTTTTAATGCGTTAGTTCGGGTGGCTTTGTTCCAGATCCATTGATTCAGACCGATTGTATAAATTCATTTGGCTTTTAGGCATCTCAACAACAATAAATCTCAATAACTCGTTTTAGAGACTAGGCTAAGAGCCGTCGTTCAAAATTTCAAATCTTGAGGTTAATCCCTCATCAAGAGTTAGTGCGACGAAAAACGAAGTTCGGCTTCTGGTTTGGCTTTTATCTTAATTCGAATTTCGAAGCCAAATCCGTCGCAGCCATAAGAGTGCTAGAACCATCTTCTTGCTTTGCCAAGCCAATATGAAAGCAAAATCATTTTCAGTTTCATTCGTAAGAAAGTTTAATTTTAAACACATCTACACAGTTAGTTGGTGCGATTCTTCGCAAGCGGATCCACTTATCAGACAGAGGCCTGCACTGATGCGACTGACGCAGTTATCTAGTCAGACTCGACTTGCATTGGCGCGTTTGTCAGGCCCGAATGCAATGTCGCAATTGACGAGTCAGATAGAGGCTGCATTGGCTCGCTTAACAGGTCAGACGGGGCAAATCCTATCGCCATTACTGAGTGTAATAAGGTCTACAGTGGCACAACTGATGTATCTGACTGCCTGTCATACATCGACGCGATCGACGAGTCAGCTTAGACTTATCGTCGCGTTCCAATTTTTTCTTACGCTTACCCCAGCCAATTCCTATGCCGACATTACCAAGGCCAAATCGGATGCTAGCGAATACGTGGTTGTTGAACAAGGCACTACTAAAGTTCTGAGCATTCCCTTGAAAGGCGCAATCGTCCTTGAGAAAAAGGGAATCATAAAACTGAAAGATCTTGGCGGCTCACGCATAAGAATTTACGCACAAAAGCCAGGTGTCGTCTCACTCACTTCGGAAACCGCAAAGACAGTGGTCTACGTACTTGATCACAGTCACTGGAACCTTTATCAGGCGCTACAAGATGAATTCAAAAAACAGAAAGGACTAAAAATCGAGCACGACAGTGACTCACCAGCAATTGGTGGAGAATTCTTAAGGTTCAAGGACTTTCTCAATTTGCAAAATCAATTTAAGCGGCACAAAGCCTACTTTGAAATACATGCGCAAATTTGGCCATTTATTCGAACTCAGTTCCTTGATGAACTCAAAAAGTTCCTGTCGAAAGAGGGGCTAAGCCCGAATGCTATCTCTGAGTCAGCCCCTTTTACTTATCAAATAGGAGAAGAATCGAAGAAGGAGTCTAAGAGAACAGAGCTAGCAAAACGAGGAGGACTAAAGATAGAAGAAAATGAAGCTCTCATTGATCTCAAACCTCTTGTTGAAGTTCACATCCTCGTCGCAGAAGTTAAACGGAAGTTCTTTCAAAAACTGGGCATTCAATGGCCTGACAGCTACGCAGCCCAAGTGCTACCCGAAACGAAGTGGGACCTAACAGCACTCTCTGTCAATTTGCAGGCACTCGAAGAGAATGGCGTAGGTCAACTCTTGGCGTCCCCAAAGTTAAGGTGCCGAAGTGGCGGCGAAGCTAACTTTTTCGCCGGGGGCGAAATACCTATTCGCGTAGTGGGTTTTCGAAGGCAAGAGGTGGTCTGGAAGAAATATGGTGTGAACCTAAAAACATCTCCCCGCGCTGACACGAGCGGGAAGATGAGTATAAAACTAATTGCAGAGATATCAAACCTTGATCTAAGCCAAAGCGTCGATGGCATCCCCGGTTTACTAACAAATAGAGTAGAGAGTCAGTTTGATTTAGCAGGACCGCGAACAATCGCTTTATCGGGCCTGTTTCGAAGTGATTTGGGCGAGTCGACCTCTGGCGTACCGTTCCTGACAAAGATCCCAATAATTGGAAAACTCTTTTCATCTCAGGACTACAGGAACAACGAATCTGAACTTGTGTTCTTGGTGCATCCGAAAGTGGTTGGCAGTGACGAACATAACTTCTGAACAAGTTCAAATTGTTGATTCGTGTGTAAAAAGCATACTTGATCAACTGCACGAAGAAGGCAAAACTTTCTCTAACTTTACGACTGAGGACTTCTTTCATCAAACGTACAGAGAGTTTTCGAATTTGGGCGAACAAGTTCAAAAGCGTGTCTCCTGCGAATTCCTCGGCTACGGCCCCTTAGAAAATCTCTTGGCTGACCCGATGGTTACGGAGATTTTTCTGGCCGGCGCGGATTGTATTCACTACGAAAAGAGTGGGAAAGTACTTCGATACCTCCACGATCAGTTTCGATCTCCGACAACTTACAGTCTCTTCTGCCAAAAGATATTTAGCGAAATCGGGGTTGAGCCCACCCTTGAACGGCCAGTTATCTGTGCAAACTGGGGAGTTCATCGAATCCATATCGTAGCACCACCTGTAACGGAAAATTTCCAGTTTTCAATTCGGCTTCACAGAATGAGTTCCATATCACTGACGGAATTGGCAAACATTGGCTCTGTGGCTGCGGATCAACGGCACCTACTGGAGCGCGCCCTAGGAAATCGAGATAACATCCTCATTTTTGGCAGCACAGGATCGGGAAAGACCACCCTCGTTCGCGCCTTTCTTCAATCCCTCCCAGAGAATGAGCGCATTGTTATTGCAGAAGACACACCAGAGCTGCAAACACCTAACCCGGTGAGCATTAGTATGATGACGAGGCATTCATTCGAGACGGGGGAACAGATTTCACTCTCGCAGCTAGTACGAGAGTCGCTCAGGATGAGGCCAGATAGAATCGTTTTAGGAGAAGTTAGAGGACCCGAAGCGAAAGACCTCGTTTTGGCGTTGTCATCGGGGCACACAGGAAGCTTCGGCACAATTCACGCAAGGACCGCTCGCGAGGCCCTCGCCAGGCTGGAGGTGTTCGTGCAAATGGGAGCCCCACAATGGGACAAGGCGACAGTACGCCGACTCATTTTTGACTCAGTAAATCTCGTTGTGGGCTTGGAGCGTAGTAAAGATGGAAAGAGAAGGGTTTGCTCGATTAATCGGTTAAGCTCGCTTGAAGAATTTGGCATCACGCTTGATTCTGAGGCCATTTAAAACTTTTCAACTGGTACCTAATTCCAAATCAAAACTCTAGGAAACTATCTAAAACTTCTTAGCTTAACCAAATTCTAGGCTACCTTGACATCATTAGTATCGAGTTCGGGTGAAATGTATTTAAGATTTAAT
This sequence comes from Bdellovibrionales bacterium CG10_big_fil_rev_8_21_14_0_10_45_34, assembly GCA_002778785.1. GTDB lineage: Bacteria > Bdellovibrionota > Bdellovibrionia > Bdellovibrionales > 1-14-0-10-45-34 > 1-14-0-10-45-34. The sequence continues at coordinate 40,705 of PEZS01000009.1, forward strand.
ACAGACTCTTTTTCAAGTAGCCTTACGGTTTCAATGAGCTTCATATCGGCTGTAAACAGCTCACCTGGAGTCGGATCCGTTAGAGCCATCACCTCTTGAAGTGCTTTTACTCTGAGATGTGGCAGATGCTGGGTAAACTTTTTAAAAATCGCTTCATCTTTGTTTTTCAAAAAAGTTGCCAGCAGTTTTTCAGGCATTCGATTGGCAACTTCAAAAAGAGGATCTGAGCTCCACGCCACAATCTTTTCTACGCTTAACATTTTTATTCGAACCAGATTGGCAGTGACTGGATCTTCATTCTCTATACTTTTAAGTAAACTCTCTTGTTTTGGGGGAGCGCATGTTTCAACAACGTTAAGTAACTGTTGAAATCCACCCGGCTTTCGAAATCTTGCTAACAGTGACACTTGAAACCCCCTAGTAGCTGGATGAGCGAGCGTTTACAACACTACCTCTTCTGTTATCGGAGAGTATTCAGTTAGATTTGATGATTCTCTGCTTACTTGCAAAGCATCATTCCCGCGTTGAGACTCCATTTGCTCAAGAGGCCCATCCGCAGCTCTGGCTTCAACTAATTCTGTTTTTTCACCAGCAGAGATATTTAAAGACTCATTTGATGCCGAGGTTGGAATCTCCGCAGACAATAGGCCCGTCGAAATACTCGTTGCGGGTTTTGAAAATTGGCCAGGACTATAAATGCCACCCACTTTGTCTCGCTCCGACGTAGGAAGTGGGTTACCAAGCAGAGAGTGATTGCCGCCCAATTCAAATGCTTTTTGAGAAAACGAGAGTCTAGCCGAAGGGCTAGCAACCGGTTGCCCAAAACTGGGAACACCCGATCGAAGCAGCTTTTCTTGTGCCATATCAACATTTGTAATTCTTGAGTTACTAGGAAGAATTCCGCTTATCTTTTGCATCACGAACCTCCATGTCCGAGTGAAAGAGCGCTACTACTTTGTCGGTTGTCTCAAAATGAAACTTAAGCTTCGCCGTCTAGCTTCACCAGCGCTGACGAAGCAAAGGAGGTTACTCGAAGAATTCATTCGGATTTGACCAAAGGCTATATGTGACGACGTCACTCTAGCATGTCCCTAATGGCCAAAGTCCCTAGTCTGTGCCGAGAGGTCTTTTTACAGAAATGTGAAGATCTAACAATTGCTCGCGAGGCACAGCCGAAGGGGAGTCTGACATCATACATGTAGCCTTTGCTGTTTTCGGAAATGCAATGACGTCTCGTATGGCTGTCGCCCCAGAAAGAATCATAGCCAATCGATCGGCTCCCCATGCCGCCCCGCCATGGGGAGGAGTTCCGTACTCAAGGGCTTCTAAAAAGAAGCCAAACTTTTGTTCAGCCTCTTCGCGGCTTAAGCCCAGGCAATCGAACATCGCCGACTGAACAGAACTCTGGTGAATACGAACGCTGCCGCCAAGTATTTCGTACCCGTTGCAAACTAAGTCATAGGCTTTAGCTTTGAGATGGCCAAATTCTTCGTTTCGACCTTCGACAAGGGCTTGCTTCGACTCCTCCGTCGGAGATGTAAAAGGGTGATGTCTTGCGACCCATCGTTTATCTTCTGCGGAGTATTCTAACAGCGGAAACTCCGTAACCCAAAGGAAGCGATCACTCGATTTATCGATAACACCTTGTTCTTGAGCCAGTTTCAATCGAAGACCACCGAGCACATTGCAAGCGAGCTCCCACTCATCAGAAACCAAAAGAACCAAGTCGCCTTTTTTTGCCCCGAGCACCTCAAATAGATCTTTGAAGTCCGACTCACTGAAAAACTTAGATATGGAACTCTGTATGCCTTTTTCGGTATCCCATTTGATCCATACTAGCCCTTTTGCTCCCTGCGATTTTGCGAAGTCCGTCAGCTTATCGATTTGAGCTCGCGCAACCGAACCCAAACCCGGAACGCTAAGCGCTTTAATAACACCGCCCGCAGCGAGCACGTCATCAAAAACCTTAAATCCCTTTGACCCGCCCCACTCATTAATAGTTCGAAGAGGCCAATCAAGTCTCAGATCAGGTTTGTCAGATCCGTAATTGTCGACAGCCTCAAAGTAAGTCATCCGCGGGATCTCTTTGATTTCAACACCCTTAAATTTCTTCCAGATACCTTTTAGCAATTTTTCATTGAGCGCCATGATATCTTCTGTATCAACAAAGCTCATCTCAATATCGATCTGGCTGAACTCTGGTTGGCGATCCGCTCTTAAGTCTTCATCTCTAAAACAGCGTGCGAGCTGAAAGTAACGATCAAACCCGCTGATCATGAGAATTTGCTTCAGCGTTTGCGGACTCTGCGGAAGTGCATAGAAAGAGCCAGGGTGTACCCTCGAGGGCACCAAGTAGTCTCTCGCTCCCTCAGGTGTGCTTTTGTACAAAATAGGAGTTTCTATTTCAATGAATCCTTCGTTTGACAAAAAGTTTCTCACAAATTGGTAGAGCTCATGCCTTAAGATCAAACTGGATTGAAGCTTTTCACTGCGCAAATCTAAGTAACGGTATTTAAGACGAAGGTTCTCGTTAACGTTTTCATCATCAACCAGAAATGGTGGCGTCTTTGCCTCAGAGAGAATTTCGCCATCTATAACATGAAGCTCAACTTCGCCCGTTGTGAGATTTTTGTTTTCAGAACCCTCAGGCCTTTTTGCAACCCTAGCTCGAACGGCAACAACAAATTCACCGCGCAGTTTTTTGGCAAACTCTAAGTTTGGCTCTGACGGATTAAAAGTCAGCTGCACAAGACCCGTCCTGTCTCTGAGGTCACAAAAGATTAGTCCTCCGTGATCTCGACGAGAATGGACCCAGCCCATAACAACAACTGTTTGCCCATCTGCATGTGAGCCAAGTTCGCCGCACATGTGAGTTCTTTTAATTGAAGCAACGAATTTCATATTTGGTTCTTTCTAGGGCCTGATAAAATCAGCCCCCTCAAAGTTTGAGTTTTTTACTAATTTCGCTGGCAATTTCAGTTTTATCGCCAACAGGTACTTCTATTTGATCGCCCGAGGCGAAATCTTTCAGAATGAGCTTGCCCTCTTGCCACTCTCTTTCACCAAGAATAACAACGTAACGAGCTCCCGCTTTATCCGCCTTTTTTATCTGCGACTTAAACGACCTCATCTCATGATCAATGGTCACCTGCAAACCACGCTTAAGAAGTCCCCAATAGATCTCTGTCGCTGTGTCTCTCAGAGGTTCATCGGCGCAGAGTACAAAAACATCTGTTTTGTCTGAAAACTTTTCGGTATTTGTAGCCTGATAGGCAATGACCAGTCTTTCTAAGCCGCCAGCAAATCCAACAGAGGCTGTGGGGTTTGCTCCCAAGTCTTCAAATAGCCCGTCGTAACGGCCTCCGCCACCCAGGGCTGATTGCGACCCTAAGTGAGAGCTCTTAACTTCAAACGCGGTACTGTTGTAATAATCAAGACCACGGACGATTTTAGGGTTTACCTTAAACTGCGTATCCATGTTCTTAAGATGGCGCTTTACCTGCTCAAAATGATTTAAGCACTGCTCGCAGAGGTACTGAAGCATGGTTGGCAGTGTTTCACTGAGCTTTTGGCTGCCTTCGTCTTTTTGATCAAAAATGCGCATGGGCGCTGAATCTATTCTTGGGCGGAAGTTTTCTGGCACTTGCGCTATTTTTTCTTGCAAAGCTTTTTTTAGCTCGCCTTCGTAAGCTTGCCGACACTCTTGGCACCCCACGCTAGAAATTTCCACTTCACAATTTAAAAGACCGATTTCTCTATAGAGCAAACTTTGAAGTGCGATAACTTCTGCGTCAGAGAAAGCGGAGCTCGTGTTAAGATGTTCGATGCCATACTGATGAAACTGACGCTGTCTCCCTTTTTGGGGTCGCTCGTACCTAAACATGGGGCCAATGTAGAAAAGCTTCACTTCGTGCCCTGGTTGAATGAGTCCATTTTCAATCGCCGCCCTAACAACGGGAGCCGTCCCCTCAGGTCTCATCGTTACAGAGTCACCTCCGCGATCCATGAAGGTGTACATTTCTTTGTTAACAATGTCCGATGTCTCACCCACTCCTCGAAGAAATAAATCCGTCGACTCCAAGATGGGAGTTCTTATTTCGCGATAACCGGCGCGTGTGTAGACTTGGCGAATTATTTGTTCGATATGACTCCACACCGCCATATCTTGACCAAAAACATCGTGCATTCCTCGAACAGACTTAATTTTCAATACGTTCACCCTATCGACAATGTTTTGTTGTAAGTAACAACTCCGGCTGCATATAAAGACTTCCCTTCGCAATCAATGACGACTCGCAAACAAAGGTGCACTTTGATCCGGAGGGCTGTACATTCCGCTGCAGCTAGGTGCTGAATAATTTGACACGCACTGACACAAACGTCAAAGTGGTTCAGATAAGATGGTGACGAGGAGTGACAGATGCCAAAGATAGAACTCAAAGAATCGACGAACCTTAAAGCGAGCGAAGCCTTTTCGAAAATACGAGGGGTTCTGGAGTCAGATCCTGACCTCAAAAAATTGGATTCGACTTATCAGTGCCGTTTCGACGAGGCAGCACTTTCTGGTGTCGCAGAGGGTAAGAAATTTAAGGCCAAACTCAGCGTGAGTGAGGGTGGTCCAAGCACCCAAATCCTGTTGCTGGTAGATCTTCCGTTACTATTTGCCCCCTTTAAGTCTTTGGTAGAAAGTACCCTCAAGAAAAAGTTAGCTAAGGCTCTCTCGTAGAACTCGCAGGCGGGAATAGGGAACTTGAAGACCAAAACTAAGAAATCGGTAAATACTAAGCCCGCTAAGTCCGGACGCTCGAAAACAAAGAAGTCGGAAAAGGGTCAAAGTGTGCGGCGATCCAGCCCACAGGTAGAAATTCTCGACGATACGGATAGCCGCTCGAATAACCCTAAAGCGATTAACTCTTCAGTAGTCGCACCCGAAAGGTCGCCAATCAGGCAGTCGGAACCCTTTGAAAACTCCGACGAAGACACTGACTCTCTACTCATTGAAGTTGATGATCAGGGGAGCAAAGATGATTCGATTGTGGCGTCCAGCGACGATGATATAATCGATGTGTCGGCAAAATCTAACCAGCAGCTGCCTGCGATTATTTCGGGGCCTGTTTCGACAGTCGACGCTCTCACCGCGTATTTGAATGAGATAAGAAAGTATCCACTGTTAACTCCCGAAGAGGAGCACGAACTCGCTATTAAGTATGCCGAGAAAGGCGACCAGGCGGCGGCTCAGCGCCTTGTAACAAGTAACCTACGTTTCGTTGTGAAGATTGCAGCTGAATACTCGCGCTTTGGTGCAAAGATGATTGACCTTGTTCAAGAAGGAAATGTCGGACTCATGCACGCAGTGAAGGAGTTTAACCCATATAAAGGTGTGAGGCTCATTACCTACGCCGTGTGGTGGATTCGGGGATATATTAGAGAGTATTTGTTAAAGCAACATTCTATGGTTCGTATAGGGACCACTCACAATCAGAAGAAGCTGTTTTATAATCTGCACCAAGAAGAAAAAAAGATGGAGGCTTTAGGAATGGAGCCTACCACCGCTTTGTTGAGCTCTCGTTTGGGAGTGCCAGAAAGAGATGTCGAGATGATGCAGCAGCGACTTGGCGGCAAAGACATCAGTCTCGACCAGCCGGTCGATGAAGACAGCGGCACTCTACTTAAAGACCTACAAACTTCGTCGATGGAAGAATCTGTAGATGTACAGCTCGAGAAGTACGAACAAATTGAAATTTTAAATCAAATGATCGAGAAGCTTCGGCCCACCTTAAACGAAAAAGAAATCTTAATACTGGATCGCCGAATACTATCTGACGAGCCTCAAACTCTTCAAGAAATCGGAGATGCTGTGGGCATAACTCGCGAGCGTGCAAGACAACTTGAAGCCCGTATTCTCAAGCGCCTTAAAGAGTCGATGGAAGGTTAGCTAGGCATGGGCCTATCTATCCATGTGCGTTTGGCGGGGAATCAGAACTGCACAATCTTAGACTTCTTTGCTTTTCGTGCAATGGCCGCAAGTGGCTGACTAAAAAGATCTTGGATACTAATTTTGTTGAAACCCGTATCATACTGCCATTCTATGCAGATTTCTTTGATGCAAACTTAGCAAGGATTTCATTAATAAGAGTCTGGTAGCCCTTTCCACTTCGAGATGCTGCCTTTCGGATTTTTTCTAAAACATCTGGGTCAATGCGAATAGCTATGAGCTGCCTATGGGAAGTGCCCAACGGAGGCCTGCCAACCCGCTTCATTCGGCTTAACTGCCCATCTGAAAGCTCATGAATATCTGAATAATCGATCTCATCGTCCGAAATATGCTTTACGCTCTTTTTTGTTTGCTTGCCTTGCACTGATGATACGGATTTTCGTCGTGCCATCTTCATTTCTCCTTAATGTGTAAGCAACAAGAAGGATTCTGTCCTTCAGTGATGCTCCGATACGCAAATACCGAGGTTCAAATTCTGAGTGACTAATGTCAGGACCATCCAACGCTTCTGAATCAAAAAACACGGCAGAAGCCTCTTCAAAACTGATGTCATGCTTTTTAAGATTGCTACGTGCCTTTCGGGCATCCCACTCAAACATACTTATGTATATACTAAATTAAAGAGCAAAGAAAGTCCACTCCACTTTTACAAATTGTGCCACAAAGGGAATATAAGAAGACTAGGATCCAAAACAGCCCCCAAAGTGTGTTAGTTTGAAGAAACTTTAGAATGAAGATTCTATCAGAAGTGAATTCAAATCGTGCGGTTGGAGGATTTTTATAATACGAGGTTTACCTCATGAATATTTCAGAAGGAGAAGCAATTGTTCCTTCAAATGCGAGTTCGGATTGGTGCAGTGCTCGCCCCTCGCGAGCGCTGCTGCCGAACGTATGTTCGAGTATTTTAAGGAACTATTGCTTCTTCTCCGGTAGAATGCCACAGATGCGGCATATTCAATCACAGGTTAGGAGGCGATGTCACCGGCGTCGAGCGACTGCGCCAACTTCACTCTCAGTCTCGACACCGCTTGAGCATGAAGCTGTGAGACGCGGCTTTCGGTCACGCGCAAGACTTTACCAATTTCTTTAAGATTCAAATCTTCATAATAGTACAACGAGAGCACTAACCTTTGCTTTTCAGGAAGATCTTGAATCGACCGCATAACAATTTTTTTGATGTGCTTCACATTGAGCTGATTGTGCGGGTTCGACAACTTGCAGCTTTCTAGTAAATTCAAAATTGATTTCTTGTCGACGTTGCTAAAGGTAGAAGAATCATCAATAGAAAGTAGACTTACCGGACGAACTTGATTGAGCAAGTCGTGAAAGTCTTCCATTGATACACCGAGCCTGTTAGCAATCTCCTCTTCTGTGGGAGTTCTATTAAGATCTTGCTCAAGGCGGGCTATTGTTCGATCGAGAAGCTTGGATTTGTCACGAACGCTTCGAGGCACCCAGTCTTGGGAGCGCAGTTCATCGAGAATCGCACCACGTATCCGAAACTCTGCGTATGTTTTAAACGTGTTGTCTCTTGATGGATCATACTTTTCGATCGCATCCATAAGACCAATGACACCGCTTGAGATCAAATCGTCGAGCTCGATATTGGGTGGCAATCTGATGGCGATTTTTTGAGCAATAAACTTTATCAATGGTGCGTACTCAAGAATCAATTTGTCTTTTTGATCCCGAGTCAGTTTGCTCGGATCCTCTTTGTATTTCCTGAGTAGTGCGCTACTCTTTGACATATATACCCACCCCTTCCATAGAGTGTAACAAATCGTGTGTTCGCCTTACAGTCCTGAAGCATATCTTGCTTCAATCATTTACTTAGGTAGAGTCCCCGCTTTCGCCTTACGTTTGTCCAGAAACAACTCAAGCTACTCCCACTAGTCTTTCCCAGAAGAAGCTCAGTCCGCCCGGGAGCATGTGCTGATCAGAGCTTGGCTCCATATCTCGTTCGATATACTTCAGCACGGGCAAACAAGATTCGAACGTAAAGAGTGCGGGCTTTTGTAGCCTTACAGCTTCTTTAATCTTGGCGTCCACCGGAATGCAGCCAACATAATCTAGGGAAACGTCGAGGAATTCATTTGAGACTTTCAAAAGCCTTTCGAAAACTCTCAATCCCTCTGCTAGACCTTGAACCATGTTAACTAATACCGAGAACTTGCGAACCCGACTTTTCTGCGAAAGAACCTTAATGAGCGCATAGGCATCAGTCAAACTAGCTGGATCTGGCGTCAAGGTTACAACAACCTGTTGAACCAACGAGTTGAGGTACAGCACATGGTTCGATAATCCCGGAGAAGTGTCCACCAGAAGAACATCGTACTTTCTCGGCAAGTGAGACACTTGAGACAGCAACATATAGCGATCTTCTGCATTGAGGTTTTGAAGTTCGCTTATACCATTTCCGCCTGGGATGAGATCTACACCCGGATATACGTTTACTACTGTATCGCTTAAGCTCATCGTGCCTGATAGAACATCATAGATAGAATGGCTAAGGTGTCTGCCGAAAAAAAGGTCTATATTTGCCATACCCAAGTCGCCATCTAAAATCAGCACACTCTTATCTTGAGCAGCAAGATACATAGCTAGCTGGGCCGTGAAAGTTGTTTTACCAACTCCCCCTTTACCTGACGTGATCGATATTGTCTTCATTCTCTCGTGCCTCATCTAAAAACTCCTTAGTATATCTCGATGATAGATTTAAAATCAGATCGACTATTCTTTCTGAGGTTGCAGGTTCCCAATCTTCTGGAACTTTCACACCGGTTGAAAAGCTGTGCAGAGGCAAGTTATGCGCTTTGCAAACACTCACTAGTACTCCGGGCTCGATACAAAGATCCAAATGCGTAACGATGATGTCTGTTGGGCTAAAGCGGCCGTACTTTTCGCACGCCTGATCCAAGTATCTCTTTGATGATGTGGCAGACACCACAAGATGCCTTTTTACCGTTGGACTTGTGCGCTCAAAGCGCAGCAGGTCTTTTAACACTCGGTATTCATCGAGTGTTCGCACCGAATTAGATGCCGTGTCGACGAGGAGCACATCTAGATCACTCCAAGCGGATACCAGTCTGGTTAAGTCATCAAGAGATTGCACTGTAGCGAACCTAGCCCCCATTATTTGGCTGTAGATCTTGAGCTGCTCCGCAGCGCCAACTCTCTGGGTGTCCGAACTGAGAATGCCCACTTTCAGCGAATGCTTCAGTGAGAGATTCATTGCGTATTTGACGAGCGCAGTCGTTTTGCCCTGACTCGCAGGGCCGACAAAAAAGTGCACTCTTCCGTCGAGTGAATCATCGACCACTTTCAAAGAATCCAATAGCTCGGTGGCCACCCATGATTCGATGATTCCTTTGTGGTTCCACTGTCTTTCAGCAATTTGATTTTTAAACTTGGCTATCAGTTTTTGAACTTCATCCGTCGGCACTCCACCCTCTTCAAGCTGGATCGACATCAACTCGAGGGCTCGTGTCACTTCTCGGCGACGACCGCTTGTTCTGTCCGTCGGAACATGGGTTAAGGCTTCAATCAAGCCCCGTAGCTGGTTGATTTCCTCTCTAAGTGCAACAACGTCTGTCGATGCAGAGGCACTCCCTCGAGCGACATCGGTCAACGACGGCAAAGAAGGACGTTCATCAAATGCATTTAGGGCAGACTTCACGGCCTCGCTGACTCTGGGATTTGCTCCAGTGATTGGGCGAGCGTTTAAGCCAATCTCTTGCGCCACCTCTTCGGGTGGCTTCGCTTTTTGTGTCAGTGAGTTTGAAACTTTGCTGCCAATAGCATCGATCATTTCCGTCACAGTTCGCCCTCTACCTTTGAGAGTGACGAAATCTGCTACTCCCATGTCATTGGCATACGCAGGCTCCTGCGGGTCGTCCTCTATATCAATATACCTTTCACTACGAATTTGATCCCAATCCCGCGCGGCAACACGAACAGGAGGCGCCGCTGGTGCGGGCTTCGAGGATCGCTTTTGCATTTCATCAATTATGACGCTCTCTACACTCGGCGGAATAAACCTTCTAACCGACTTTTCGATAAACTCCCGTTGTGATTTAGCTGATTTTGAACGCAGCTCCACCTGCTTTGCCGGAGCCAACCGTGCCTCAGCCGCTTGCTTTTGCCTTAACTTTCCTTCTGATATGGCGGCTGTTACTTCGATGCTATTTTTGCCAAGTAGTCCGTAGCTGCTTTTGTGATCCTTGGCGGAGAGTATGATCGCTTCTGGGCCAAGCTGCTGCTTAACCATTTCAAGCGCTTCCTTCATAGTTGATGCTTCGAATTTTTTAACCAACATGTCTTATCTCCACTCTGCTAACCGAAACTACACTCGCGTCCGACAACAGTTCACCATGAGAAAGAACCACTAACTGAGGAATAAACTTTTCAACCAGCTTCTGCACATGCCGACGTACTGTTGGTGTCGTTAGCAGAATGGGTTGTGCTGCTATATCTGGATTTTCTTCAATAATGCGAGAAATCTCAGTAATCACCGTTTGAGCTTGGCGAGGATCCATAACGAGTTGAACGCCCTGGTCGGTTTGAAGTAACGATCCGGCAATCAAATCTTCTAAGTATGGGTCAAGCGTAATGACAGGAACTCTTCCGTCTTCGTTTGTGTACTTCTTGGTAAGGCGTGGAGCCAGTCTTCGGCGAACCGCCTCAGTGAGATTTTCAACATCTTTACCCTTTGGGGCTTCATCAGCCAGAGTTTCAAATATTGTCAGAAGATCTCTAATGCTAACTTGTTCACGTAGAAGTTTTTGCAAAACTCTTACAACAGCTCCTAGCGGCAATAGATCTGGCACCAACTCTTCCACGAGCTTAGGATGCGTCTTCTTAAAACTTTCTATCAGCTGAGAGGCCTCTTGTCGCCCGATCAGTTCATGGGCGTGAGTTCTGATGATCTCCGTCAAATGCGTTGCCATTACAGTTGGAAGATCTACAACCGTGTACCCTGCAATTTCTGCCTCTTCCTTTTGAGCCTGCGCTATCCACAATGCATCTAATCCGAACGCTGGCTCTTTTGTTTTAATACCTTTTACTGCTCGGGTTACATCACCCGGATCCATCGCAAGCAATTGCTCTGGTTGAAGCTTACCGCCACCCACTTCGACACCTTTTATGAGGAATCGGTATTCTCCTGGATCTAACTGTAGGTTGTCTCTTATGTGAACGCTCGGAACAATAATGCCTAGATCGAGAGCGAATTGTTTTCTGATGCTGACAATTCTTTCTAAAAGATCGCCAGAGCCGTTTGATTCGACGACATTTATGAGCCCATAACCGACCTCGAGCTCAAGCATATCTAATGGAAGTAAGCTCTCTATGTTTTCTTTCTGAGGTTTCATGTCCTCGTCATGCTTTTTCTTTCGTTCATCATCCACTTTCTCTTGCTGGAACTTCGCAATGAACCACCCGATTCCACCTATTATAAAAGAGAATGTTAAAAATGGTCCGGTAGGTAGTCCCGGCACGAACCCTAAGAACATGAGTATTCCGGAAACAATAAACGCTGCCTTTGGATTAAGAAACAGCTGTGTTGCCATGTCTGAGCCGATGTTCTTGCCCGAGGAATTTCGAGTTATGATGGCGCCAGCTGCAGTAGATACTATCAGAGCTGGTATTTGAGATACGAGACCGTCACCTATTGTTAATTTTGTGTAATACTCTGCTGCCGCTGATACATCTAAGCCCTTTTGCAAAACACCAATTATCAGGCCGCCAATAATATTGACTATGGTGATGATGATGCCCGCTATGGCATCTCCTCGAACAAACTTACTGGCACCGTCCATCGCTCCATAAAAGTCAGCTTCAAGTTCAATTTCTTTTCGCCGATTGCGGGCCTCTGACTCGTTAATGAGCCCAGCGTTTAGATCTGCATCGATCGACATCTGTTTGCCGGGCATGGCATCTAGTGTAAATCTTGCGGCCACTTCTGCGACGCGGCCTGAACCTTTTGTAATAACAACGAAGTTAATAACAACAAGAATAATAAATACGACCAAGCCAATAGCATAGTTATTCCCTACCACAAAATTCCCGAAGGCTTCTATCACGGCCCCTGCTGATGCGGGTCCCTGATGCCCCTCTGAAAGGATGACTCGAGTAGAAGCCACGTTGAGAGAAAGCCTAAATAAGGTGGTAACTAGCAATAGACTCGGGAAAACACTGAACTCCAAAGTTTTTTCTGTATAAATTGCTACAAGTAGAATCAAAAGACTTAGCGCAAACGATAATGTTAAAAATAAATCCAACATTACTGGCGGTAGCGGAATAATCATTACAGTGAGGACGACAATCAGCCCCGCGGCCACAATGAGATCTGTATTCTTAGAGAATCTGTGGAATGTTCTCAAAAAATTATAAATCTCTTGCACTATCTAGCCTCACTGTGTGGGTTTTTCTGTTTGAGTCTATATACGAAAGCAAGAACCTCTGCGACTGCTTGAAACAGATCTCGAGGTATGACTTCACCAATCTTCATTGTCTTAAATATCGTCCGTGCGAGCGGTTTATTTTCAATAATGGGTATACTGTGTTCTTTTGCGAGCTTCTTAATTCGCTCAGCCACTAGCTCTGCACCCTTTGCAAGTAATTTGGGCGCGGGCATTGTAGCATCATACTTTATGGCGACGGCAATATGAGTCGGGTTTGTAATTATAACGTCAGCCTTAGGCACATCATCCATCATTCTCTTCTGTGCCATTTCTCGTTGTACTCGCCGAACGCGTGCCTTCACGAGCGGATCACCTTCGCGATTTTTGAACTCTTCTTTAATCTCTTGCTTTGTCATCATCATTTTCTTTTCAAGCTCCCACTTCTGAAAGCCGTAATCAAGAAGGGCAAGAAATGAGATTCCCAAAACGAGAGCAAAAACAAGGCGGAAGGATATGGTTCCAAAATAATCCAGCAGATCTTGAACAGACAAAAAACTCAAAAAAGGCAAACTTTCTTTCTCTTTTGAAAGCACAAGATACATAACTGATAGTATAAATACGATCTTGGCAATCGCCTTAGCTCCCTCGAAAACAGCTTTCAAACTAACAATGCGTTTAACACCGTTGAGTGGGTTGAGGTGTTCAAGGTCAAACTTAAGCGCATCTTCCTTCCGTATAAAACCAACTTGTAATACGGACGAAGCAAACCCCATCAGGCCACAAAGAAGGATTAGCGGAAAAGCCATTGCGGCGCCAGTCGATGCCGAGAAAACCATGGCATCTTGAATGCCCTTGAAATCATCCCACTTTTGAATTGCGGTAGAATAGTTATAGGTAAATAACTCGTGGAGTTGTTTCAGCAAGTATCCGGAGGAGAGCCATAGAGCTACGAGTATTCCGAAGACCAATAGAACAGAGGCAAGCTCGCGCGTCTGTGCGATCTGGCCTTTCTTTCGAAAATCTTCTCGTCGCTGGGCCGTCGCCTCTTCCGTGCGCTCATCCGACCCTTTCTCTTCTCCCGCCACTCTCTACTCCTTCAAAGAGACCGCATTAAACTAAAAAAAACACCGCTCGTATCTCTCAACACTTCCCCTAGTGAAGTCACCATTAGAGGAAGAATGAGAATTAAAATTAAGAGACCCGCCAAAATGTTTACAGACAAACTCGTAATGAGAATGTTTATTTGCGGAATCGCTCTGTTCGTAATTGCTAGGCCCACGTTCAGCACGAAGATTGATGCCATTATCGGGGCTGCCATCTTGACAGCAGAAGCAAGTAGACCACCTATCGACTGCATGATTTGTGTTGCGCCTAAAGTATTTAGCCCCACGTCAGTAACTGGCATGACATCAAAACTTTCGAAGAACCCCTTAAGAAAGAGGTGATGACCGCCGAGTGCTAAAAAAAGCAAGGAGCCGAGAATTACATAGAACTGGCCCATCGCTCCGGCTCCTCCAGAGAATATTGGATTAAAGAGCTGCTCACTGCTAAGTCCCATACTCACGCTCACCATCTCACCCGCCATCGAGATGACAAAAAAGAAAAGCCGTGCTGTAAAGCCTAAGACAACCCCCACGAGAGCCTCTTTAAGCGTAAGAAAGATCAATGCCTCATCGAACCGAAGTCCCGGATTAACCGCGCTAGAATACAACACGCCAAAACTGCAAATAGTCATTGTGAGACCAAAAAGAATTTTTGTGCGGGCGCCAACTTGCTCCCCACCGAAGATAGGCCAGGTAGCCAAGAAGCAAGAAATTCTCACTAGTAAAAGCAGGAAGAAAGCCATTTCGGCTTCAGAGAATTTGTATATTTCAAAGGCTTGATTCGCCACCCTTACTCCTATTGTCTAACTAAATCCACCATGCCGAGAAAGAGATCTTGTGTGAACGACTTCAAAACGTCGAGCATCCAAGGCCCCATCAAGATGAGCACAAGCGCAACAACAAGTATCTTTGGTATAAATGTGAGAGTCGCTTCGTTAATTTGGGTTACCGCCTGCATAACACTCACACCCAAGCCTATAATAAGGGCTGCAGCCAGCATAGGCCCCGCCACCAAAGTTGCCGTTTTCATAGCCTGAGTACCAAGCTCTATTATCATCGTCTCGTCCAAAAGTTTTCTCCTTAACCGAAACTCTTCACCATTGATCCGACGATCAACGACCAACCATCCACCAAAACAAACAACATGATCTTGAACGGAAGTGACACCACAACCGGAGGCAACATCATCATACCCATGGCCATTAAAACACTTGCGACAACCATATCTATGACAAGAAACGGGAGGTAAATAATGAATCCAATCTGAAACGCTGTTTTCAGCTCAGATATTACGAATGCCGGAATGAGAACTGTCGTGGAAACATCGGCTCTCGTCTTTGGCGCTGGCGACTTCGAAAGCCCGATAAATAATTGAAGATCTTGGTCACGCGTTTGTCGGAACATGAAAGACCGAAGTGGTTTTCCAGCGGCGTCTAGCGCCGCCTCTTGCCCCAGAGAGCCGGCGAGGTAGGGCTGGAGAGCTTCTTTATTAATTGTTTCAAAAACAGGTGCCATTATGAAAAATGAGAGAAAAAGTGCTAACCCTATCAGAAGTTGATTGGGTGGCATTTGCTGAACGCCCATGGCCTGACGCAGAAACGAGAACACAACTATAATTCTCGTAAAGCTCGTCATCATTATTAGTATAGCGGGCGCGAGAGCAAGAATGGTTAATACGGTAAGAATTTTAATTACATTTACAACTTCATTGGGATCACTAGTGTTTTGAAAACCGAGGTTAACCGAAGGAATTGTCATACCCTGAGCCGCAGCTGAAACAGGCAAAAGGAGTAAAGCTAAGAGAGTCAGTCGTTTTATCAAGAGAGTTTCCTCAAAGTGCGAAATCTCTCCTTAAGAACATCTTTAAGTCCGCTCATTTGAAAGTCCTCCGAATCAGCATCTTGCAGCCCTTGATTCTGAGCTTTGATGAGTTGTTTGTTGAATGCAGCTTCTGGCTTCTCAGAATCCAGTTCTTCTTCAAAAAGGGTGACTGATTTGATGAGGTTAATCTGACGATCAGTTACCCCAACAAGCATCGACTCTCCGGCTACTGAAACCAGAATCATACTTTTTTTAGGGCCCAAGTGGTGCTGGCTGATGACTTTAATGGTGCTTTCTTTAAGCGAGAGCCTGGATTTACCTTTGTATTGTCTGACAAATACTATTGTACCTAAAATCAAACATCCCAGTATTCCAATGGTTACTAATAGTTTCGGCCATCCACTCTCGACTACCTTAGCGGGAGCGCCGGGCGATTTGAATACGGGAATCTTAGCCTCGTCAGTAGTTGCGAGCACAATTTTTGACTCCTCTTCTTGCGCACCAATCAATGCTCCCTCGTCAATGACCTTTGCAACTTGGGGAGGTGGCGAAACTTCTATTTCTGTATTTTTGACTGGCGGCAACTGCGAAGTTTCCATAACTGATTTTATCTCAGTGGCGACCTTTGTAGAAACCTGGGTCTTTGCCGTCGATTTCTCGGGTTGAAACGCGGCAAGAACCTCTGAATCCGAGCCGTGAGCATCATTTTCAAGATTGGTATTTGCCTGTAATGAGCTGCAACTCAGTGCGAGCAGAATAGTTATTAGAGACAAAAGTTTCATGCCGACTCCATTCAGCTTAAGATTCTAAGTTAGTTGATCTAACTGCTTGATCTAATTATTTTAGCTGCTCAACTCTCTCTTTAGGCGAAATGACATCTGTCAGTCGCACGCCAAATTTTTCGTTGACGACGACGCATTCCCCTTTAGCAACCAGCTTGTCGTTTACCAAAATTTCCATCGGCTCTCCGGCGAGTTTGGTAAGCTCAATGACGCTTCCCTGGCCTAGATTCAGCAAATCACGAACAACCATTTTCGTGCGGCCCAGTTCAACTGTTACACGAAGCGGGATGTCCATTATCATATCTATGTTCGTGTCTTTTGTTTTAGCAGCCGACCTTTCAGCCGCAGCATCAAGTTCTTTTGCTTCGTGCTCTGCCACTTCTTCTAGGCCTTCCACAACTTTCGCCGCACCCTCTTCAGCCATAAATCCTCCCTAGTCCTCTATCTTGCGAATTAATTGAACTGCAGTATTTCCGTGACTTACCCCGTAGTAACACTTGAAGCGAGTAACACCCTCTACCAGCACCTGGAGCTCACCACTTACATCTTGGCCAAGCGGTACGACATCCCCTACTTTGAAATTCATGAGATCCTTCATAGTGATGTTTGTTTCGCCAAGGTTCACAAGTATATCTAGCTCTGTGTCGAGCAATTGTTCTTTTATTGTCGAAGCCCACATTCTCTTATCCGTTTGGTCAGACTCGACTTGAAACCCCGTAGAGAGTTTTTGCTTTATGGGTTCGATAGTTGAATATGGAAGAACCAGGGTGATTGTTCCATTAGCGCTCTCTAACTCGACGTCAAACGTCGATGCAATCACCACATCTGTAGGTGGCACAATACCCACAAACTGTGGATTGACCTCGGTCCTCACAAAGCTGCAGTCAATTTTGTAAACAGAGGCCCAAGCAGATTCTAAATCTTGAATGGCAAGTTCAACAACTTTTCTCACAATAGAGAGTTCAATAGGTGTGAACTCCTTGCCTTCAATTTTAGTATATGGGCGATCGTTTCCACCAAAGAAGTTATCTATTAATGCATAGGCCAATTTGCTTTCTATTACAAAAAGTGACGAGCCTCTTAAACCGTTGTATCTCAATACGCTCATGCAAGTAGGCATTGGTAACGTATTGATGAACTCTCCAAACTTCAAAAAGTCCGTGCTGGCATGATTCAAACTGGCAATTCTTCTTAGTGCTGAAGATAGTGAAATTCGAAAAGAGCGCATAAAGCGCTCATAGATAACGTCAAGCTGAGGCAGGCGACCACGGATGATGCGATCTTGGCTGGTAAGATCATATACGACGACTCCCTTATCGGGAGTGGTGGTAACGCCCCCGGCGCTATCGTCACTGGCGCCGCCGGAGCTGTCGCCTTCGGACACTGCGGCCAGGAGTGCATCTACTTCGCTCTGCGAGAGAACCTGATTCATTCAGTTCCTTTCCCCTTCGATTCCAAGTAATTAATTGAAAATGAACTCCGTAAAGTAGACCCTTTTAATTTTTCCACGGCTTAAGAATGAATTGATCGTTTCTGCTATTTCTTCTCGCAGTCGATCTTTGCCTTCTCTTTCACTCAAATCATTGAAGGACTTTGTAGAGAGCATAATAAGAATCATGTCGCGTATTTGTGGTTTACGTTTTTCAATCTCTTCTTGGACCTCGGCGTTTGATATTTCAAGCTCCATGTTTACTTTAAGTAACTTTGATCCCCTGCTTCCTGCGAGATTTACAACGAAGGTTTCAAGCGGAACCAAAGAGCCGATGAAATCCATATCAGATTCCTTTTCTTCGGCCTGAGCTTGCTTTTCACCCTCAATCACCTGATCAATGGTCGCTTTTTGGTCTTCTTTCTTTTTGTTTAAAAATAACATGACACCAACTCCGCCTATGGCCAGCATATTGAAAATCAACAACGCAATGAATAGAGTCGGTTTTTGTGCTGGCGCCGCTGGAGCGTCGGCAACTGCTCCCTTTTCTTCTGCTGCATTACTCTTTTCTTCTGCCACGAGCACTCCTTTTGGTCTGTGGTATGACCTCAACCACTTAATAAGCAAGCGCAGTGCCACACGGACTTCAGTCTGAATGCGAACGAAGTTTTGACGACTGTGAGTGGTGAAATGCAATTCAATAGATCTAGAGCG
The DNA here is from genome assembly GCA_002778785.1 of Bdellovibrionales bacterium CG10_big_fil_rev_8_21_14_0_10_45_34. Lineage (GTDB taxonomy): Bacteria > Bdellovibrionota > Bdellovibrionia > Bdellovibrionales > 1-14-0-10-45-34 > 1-14-0-10-45-34. Next base: position 58,950 of record PEZS01000009.1, read on the forward strand.
AATTGCTTTGTTAAAAAAAAACGGCCCTCGTAAGGGCCGACATATTTTTGGGCTTTTGCTGGCAACTGTTCGTCAAGGTATTGACGACAAACAAGTTTGTTTTGCGGCTACTTCACAATTTCTTTAATGAAGCCAGATTTCACAGCACCATTGTTAGTGAGGCTCACCAACTTGTCAGATGCAGCTTTTTTATCGGCAAATAGACCTATGTTGACCCTATACCAGTCTTCTCCATTAACTTTTGCAGCAATATAAAAAGCGTTATGACCTTTTGACTTCCAGTCTTCTGCAACTTTCTTAGCTGTGTCTTCTGCTTTGTGTGACGAAATCTGAATTGTCCATTTTCCGACTGCGGCGGCTGCAACATCTTGTGGCAAAGCATTTGGAAGCCGATTGGGCTCGGTCGGCTTAATTTCCTCAGGCGTCTTACCTTTAGCTATTCTGTCTGCGACGTTCTGAATTTTATCTAGCTTTGGCTTTGCTTCCTCTACCATCTTAGAGGTGTCGGCCTCTAAAAAGTCATGCTCGCCACTTCGAGCCAAGGGCTCCGATGGCTGTTCAAATTCCTTGGCCAGTCTCTCGATGTCTTCATGAGTCAGTATCTCATCAGGACTGACTTTCTGAATATCCTGGGACGGCACTGAAGCTAGATCTCTCTCAGTACCCACGCCATGCCCATCTGTACCGTGCTCCATTGCAGCCATTCTGTGTTGACTATCACTAAACTGTTTTCCAACAAAAGTGCCGATTGAAAACGACAACAATGAAATAAAGAAAACTAGCACCAATTTGATTAACGTGTCGGTTTTAGAACCCCCCGATTGCCCCATCCTTTAAACTCCTTCCAAGAACCACAATTAAATGTTACTCAGAAGCGACGTATCGGTCAAAAACAAACCCGGAGTGTCCTGTGTCTGATCCTCTTAGAAAGCGTCTTGCCGTTGCTATCGAGGCATGTCAACTTGCTGACGCAGTTCTCCTTAAACATTTCAATAGGTTGAAGGAAGTTAAGCATAAACCTGATGCTGGCTTAGTGACTGAAGCCGACGTTGAAAGTGAACAAACAGTCCAGTCTTTTCTCAAAAAGCATTACCCCCACGATGCATTTGTAGGCGAAGAATCCGGACTTCAGTCTGGCGCAGATGCAACAAGTGGCCGCTGGATTTGCGACCCTCTTGATGGGACCACCAATTACGTAAACGGCTTTGACTACTTTGGAGTGTCACTCGCTTATGTTGAGGGCAAAGAAACTCTACTAGGCGTGACGACTATTCCGAGGATGGGTCGAACATTTCATGCTACCAAAGGTGGGGGCTCCTTTCTGAACGGCGAGAGAATCTCGGTACGAATGACGAAAAGTCGCCTCTCTGAATGCTTTCTTGCAACCGGGTTTTCTTACTCCGTCGGACCTATACTTTCAAAACAGATGAAACTCTTTGAAACAATGGTGAGATCCACAACTGCGGTAAGACGTCCAGGGGCTGCATGTTTAGATTTGGCATTTGTTTCGGCAGGTGTATTTGACGGTTTTTGGGAATACGATCTGCAACCTTGGGATTTGGTGGCCGGAGAACTTCTCGTAAGAGAGGCTGGTGGTCTCACTTGTAACGAGCGCGGCCAACCCTACAGCATCGATAGCACAGGCGTGATCGCAGGAAGCCCCAAAATCTTTGAAGAACTCAAAGGCCGAATCCTAGAGAACTAACATCCGGCCGCAAAAAAATGATTTCGCCGAAATGCTCCCTAGGAGCTATTGCCATTTTTCTTAAATTACTGCAGAAAAACGCAACAAAACGATTTGCAACAGCCCCTAAACGCCGCGAATTCGCGACAAATAATATCGCTTAGGACGTGCCGTAGGGTCAGGCTGTGGGTCGACACATGCGATAAAATCTCCATCGGGATTTCTGACAACACCCTGACAAATCTTAATTTTTTCTTCGGGGTAAGTTTTGCCGCCGTAAAGAAATCGAAAGGTCGACTTCTGGTTGATCGAATCTATGAGAGACGAAAACCAATGTTCTGATTTTCTATAGTATTCCAAACTGTACCTGCGCCAGCTGAGGTCTTTACCCATGAGCTCCATCACTTTTTCAAGCGTGCAGTCGTGAGAGAGCCTACTAAAACATTCAAGCAGAAGACCCAAGCACGCTTTAGAGTCATCGAGAGCTCGGTGCGCGTCTCCCTTATGAAGATTTAGAAACTCAACCAAAGTTTGCAAACGATGATTCGGAGCTCCGCTAATCAAAGTACGAGAAAGTAACGACGAACACAAAACGCGATTCTGCGGAAGTCTGTATCCGAGTCTTTCAATATCATACGCAAGAAAACCCAAATCAAAGGGTGCATGGTGGGCCACCAAAACGGCCTCGCCTATAAAACTCAAAAAACTTGGTAAAACAGTTTCCATAGTCGGTGCATCCGAAACCATTTCATTTGTGATACGGTGAATAGATATAATAAAATCGCCCATGGGCTCGCGGGGTTTTATTAGCGACTGAAACTCGCCAATGATCTCTCCGTTCTTCCACTTGACGGCAGCAAGCTCCACTATGTCGTTTCCCACCGGGAAGGCGCCACTCGTCTCGGTATCAAAGCTCACTATCTCAAGGTTTTTTAAACCGGCGCTTAAAATCTGTTCCATGCAAACTGCTTTCTTATCACTAAAAATGGTAGACAGACCAAATTGAATAGTTTTGAAGAACGAGTGACCATAGTCCAAATCTGGAGCGGCGTCAAAAGGTGAGAGAATCCCTAACCCAGCAGAGAATTGGGGGACACTTTGATAAAAGCCTAGTTCTTCTTTTTATTGCTGAGGGTCTTCACAAAATTGTCGTAAACTGAAGTGTCTGTTTCTTTTTTCTCGAAGAGAGTTTCTAGCTCACGAGGTTTTCTTTGTCCTTCAATAGTGGGCTTTTGCTTGATTTGAAATTTAATAAATCCCCTCGGACGACTACCTTTAGAGATGCTTGTCGCTCGCGCCACAACCGTCTCGCCGAGCACACTGGCCGATTTGTGTTCGAGCCCAGCTTCGATATTTGACTTAATGAGGTCTCTTCTTTGATCGGCCACTTTTTTGGCAGTCAACGGATTTTGATCTATCACGGATTGGGTAAAAATAAAGGATTCAATATTTATGTTTGCATCCTCTACGCCCGTGGTAAGAAGTTTAATTTTTTCCATCATCTGAACAAACTGCTTGGATGGGTCTGCTGTGCCCGGTTCAAAGAGATATTTGTCGTCTATCTGAAACTGAATCCTGTCAGATTCCACTTGAACGTCGCCCGCCAGTTCTCCTAGTTGATTGGCAATCTCGGCCAATACAATCTTACGTGAACCCATTGCGAACAGATTGGGAGTGAAGTCTGCCGGCTCCATAAACGACTGAACCACTTGAAGAGGCTCATTTACTAGATCTAGAAACAACTTTTCTAAGGTGAGCTCTGCTCCGTAGCTAGTAAAGGTATTCTGAATCATGCTTGGCCCTGAGAAATAAGAAGCAACGTTCTTTTTCACTTCTGGAGTTTGATTAAGAAGCCACATTACTAGAAAGAATGCCATCATTGCCGTCATAAAGTCAGCGAATGCCACCTTCCAAGCGCCACCATGATGACCGCCTCCGGAAACCGTAATTTTTTTAATGACTATCATTGGCTTCTTATCAGCCACTGATTTTCCTTTCGCTTAAATTATGCAGCCTTCTTTTCTTTTAGGGCCTTGTCCATTTCATCAAAACTAGGGCGCTGATCAGGAAAAATTGATCTTCGCGCATATTCCACACATACCAGCGGAGGGTTACCGCGCTGAAGAGCCACAAGCGCCACTTTGATGCATCTCAAATAACGGCCATCTGCTTCAATGTTACGGCCTATTTTTCCGGCAAGTGGCGAAAAGAATCCGTAGGCAGCCATAACCCCCATAAACGTACCAACAAGTGCGGCCGCAACGGAATGACCAATGACTTCTGTGCCCTGATCCAGTTTACCCATCGTGATCACAACGCCCAAAACCGCAGCTACGATTCCTAAGCCCGGCATCGCGTCTGCAGTGTTTGCCACAATGTGCTGAGCATCGTGTTCTTCTTCGTGGCCTGTTTTGATATCCAAATCCAACAAGTCATCGACATCGTACTGGGTGAGATCTGCACTTAACGTAATCTTCATCGTGTCACACAACAAATGAACAGCATGATGATTTTTCAAAAAACTCGGATACGCTTTAAAAATCTCTGAACCCTGGGGCTCCTCAATGTGTTTCTCTACCCCTTGAGGGCCATCTTTTCGAAAAGTTTGAAACAACCTATAGAGAAGCTGCAAGAGATCGAGGTACTCTTTTGAAGAAGGGCCTGAGCTCCCAACCATAGCGCGAATAGAATACTTAACACTTGCCTTAAGTGATGACATAGGAGCTTGAATAATCGCCGCACCGAGCGCAGCACCGAAAATGATCATCACCTCAGTAGGTTGCATGATCACACGCATGTTTCCGCCGTGGAGAATGAATCCACCGAAAACCATTACCAAAACCACAATCAACCCGACGGCACCCATAGCCACTCCTACTTTTGTTACATTCACTCTTTCGGAATTTTTGCGCCTTACATAGAGTTCGCGGCACTCATTCGACTCAGGTTACAAACGATGGTCTGTGAATCCACTTGACCAACTCGACCAATAGACAGGCCCAGACCAGTGCCTGCGACAATTTTTAGGTGCGACGCATCCGAAAAAGGTACTAGGCACTCGTGCGAGTCTTGACCGATCGAAAAGTGACCTCACATTAAGACTAGTATGAAAAAAACTATTGCCGTTCTACCGATTAAAAATACTGTTCTCTTCCCGACGGTCACTATGCCTTTGGCTGTGGGGCGGCCTCGTAGCGTTGCCTCCCTATTGAAGGCCCACTCTGAAAACAATCAAATTGTCATAGTTACTCAGCAAAACCTCGATGTAGTAGAACCAGAGCTTTCTGATCTCTACAAAGTTGGCACACTGTGCAAAATTGACGGTGTACATGGCAGTGAAGAGAACGGTTATCAAATTGTTGTGACTGGCCTATCGCGCTTTCAGATTGAAGATTATTTGTTTGAAGATGGGCATCATCGAGTTGCAGGAGCCGAAATCATCGAGCCGGAAATTGTGGAAGACCCCAGAAGAGAGGCTCTTTTTCAGGCACTCAAGGCACTTTCAAAAGAGATTCTCTCTTTAATTCCAGGGATGAAGTCTTCTATAGGACAAATGGTCGAAGGAATCAACGATCCTAAATACCTCACCCATTTAGCGTCGACATACCTCAATATACCCATTGAAGAGAAACAAAAAATCTTAGAAAATATCGACCTCATTTCACGAATGGAAAAACTGCTGGAGCACCTGCGAAATGAGCGAGAAGTGCTCAATGTCAAAAAGGACGTTCAGGAAAAAATCACAGAAAGATTTTCAAAAGCTCAGCGGGATGCGATTCTAAGAGAGCAAATGCGAGCTATTAAAGAGGAGTTGGGGGATCAAGGGGGCGGCGCCTCTGAGGGCTATCGTGAAAAAATAGAAAAAGCTAAGATGCCAAAAGAAGCCTATAAGCAGGCGCAAGATGAACTGAATCGTTTTGAGCAACTTTCTCCGCACTCACCAGATTACCATGTGGTACGAAACTATTTAGATTGGATGTTAAGCCTTCCTTGGAATATCAAAACAACAGACCGTATCGACATAGTTCATGCCGAAAATGTTTTAAACGAGGAACACTACGGACTTGAAAAAATTAAACAAAGAATTCTTCAGCATTTGGCAGTTGCCAGACTGAAAAAAGACCTAAAAGGTTCGATTCTTTTATTTGTTGGCCCGCCTGGGGTGGGAAAGACGAGTCTTGGTCAGAGCATTGCTCATGCACTCGAGAGAAATTTTGTTCGCCTGAGCTTGGGAGGAGTTCGAGATGAAAGTGAAATCCGTGGACACAGACGCACGTATATAGGATCTATGCCTGGCAGAATTGTTCAAAGTCTTAAACGTGCTGGTTCGCGAAATCCTGTAATGATGCTGGATGAAGTCGACAAACTGGGCGCAGGCTTTCATGGCGACCCTTCAAGCGCGTTGCTTGAGGTGCTCGATCCTGAACAGAATAATACGTTTGTGGATCATTATCTAGACGTGCCCTTTGATTTGTCTGATGTGTTGTTTATAGCAACCGCCAACCGCCTCGATACAATACCTGCTCCGCTGCTTGATCGCATGGAGATTATTGAACTCGCAAGCTACACACTGAGTGAAAAAGTGGGAATTGCTAAAAAGTATTTAATACCAAAACAGTATAAAGAGAACGGCCTTCAGAATGATGACTTGATTATCCCAGATGTAATTCTTGAGCAAATCGCTGAAGGCTACACGCGAGAGGCGGGAGTGAGAGAGTTACAGCGACAAATCGGTGCTATCGGGCGCTGGGCTGCAGAGAAGATTGTTCGGAGTGAGATACAAACTGAAAGTCAAAAAAGTTTGGATCAAGAGTCTTCGGCGGCCAATCCCCTTACTGAAGGGAGCCCTCGTAAAGGGGCAAAGGTACAACTTGATGGACCTTCTTTGGTGGAAGCCCTTGGTTCGAGAAAATATTATCCTGATGTAGCTCTAGAGTCTCCCCCTTACGGAGTTGTTACCGGCATTGCGTGGACTCCTATGGGCGGAGATGTGTTGTTTGTTGAAACACACCAAATGCCAGGCTCAGGTAAAATCACAATTACTGGTCAGCTTGGCGATGTGATGAAAGAAAGCGCTCAAATTGCGATGAGTCTTGCAAGATCGCAGGCTTCGATTCTGAATCCGAGTATTGATTTTGAAAAAAATGACTTTCATATCCATGTGCCGTCGGGCGCTATTGGGAAGGACGGACCATCTGCGGGCGTCACTCTTACAACAGCATTGATTTCTCTGCTTCTGAAGAAGGAAGTAAATCCAAAACTTTCTATGACTGGAGAGATCACTCTACGTCGAGCCGTGCTTCCTGTTGGCGGAATTAAAGAGAAAGTGTTAGCTGCCCATAGAGCTGGCATTGAAGAGATAATCCTTCCTAAGCGAAATGAAGTTGATCTTGAAAAGCTCCCAGCTGAAGTGAAGTCTGGGATCAAGTTTCACTTTGCAGAGACGCTCGACGATGTTTTAAAGGTGGCTCTCGATCTGCCGCCTTTTTCCATGATTCAACATATGCAAAACGGTTTAAGTAAACATAGATGTGATTAGAGCTGTTTAAGACGCACGAGTTCGCGGCGGGATTCGTCGAGGGCCGCTTTATAATTAAACATTTGCGCCTGTTGAGTCTCGATGACTTTCTGTAACGACTGTAGACGAGTTTCAAAGGCCCGCACCATTTGATTCTGCCGATCAATTAAAGATGCCACATCATCCTGATGAACAGCGCGTTCTGTGATTCGCCCCGAGAGCTGGGCATATTTTGTTCTCATTTCATCCGTAACATGGTCGATCTTAGCCTCAAGCTGCCCTAGTCGGGACTGATGTCTTTCCATCTTCAGTTGAAGCGTCTTTACGTGGTCTTGAATACGGGCGGCAGATGAAGAAATCAAATCTTCAATGCGTCTAATCTCCGATCGATCTAAACCCCGATCCTGCTTAAGAGGAACTTCAACGATGGATGGCGTCTCCGAATTGGGTGAAGAAAAAAATCGTGGATCAAACTCTCGTCTCATAATAACTCCCAGATACATCTCCCTGTATCTCACTTCTATTGGATCATAAATTCGACAATTCTTCTAGACGTATGTAGGTTAAAAAATCTATTCTGAAATGGATGAAGACTGCGCATGATTTTGCTCGCTATCTACTCACAAAGGATCCCCAGTCGGATGCCGTAAGGCTGACTCTCTACCATTACCTAAAAAATGTTGGCCACTCAGGTACATTGATCGATGAGGCGTTCATCGAAGGTTTCTTTCGTACGTGTTTATCGTTTGAATATTGGCGCGGAAATTGTGAAGAGCTTATGACAAAGGTCCAGCTTGAGTTAACAGAGTCCATGAGCTTCGCTGACTATGCGGTAATAGAACCCGAGCAAGTCCTAAGGGTTCAAAAAGACAATGACAGAAGAAACCTTATCAAAAACTGGTTAGATAAACGCGCGGAAGGATTTTCATACCGATACGACTTATTAAGCAAGGGCTTTCAAAACGAAGGCAATGTCACGATGGCTTTTGTACAGAATAAGGCGGGTGGTATCACTGTTTTCCAGTTTAATGAGTGGTTTTCAATAGCCTCAGATGGTCAACTAAGCCCTCTATGGCGAGACTTCAATCTAGAGTACGGTGCCAACGGCTTCATTCTGCCTGGTAGACCCTTTAGAATCTGGGTGCGCGATCATGTAGTTGCAGTGGTGCAGTTTTTGGGTGAAGAAAAAATACAAAGTTGTCGTGTCACGCGTGGGTATACTTTTAACAAGAATAACAACCAAAGTTTTGAAACAGCGCGGCCCCTAGAAGAGTCTCCTGAATTGTTTTATCGGATTAAAGCCTTAGAAAGGCCCTTTTTGCCTCTTTCAAGCGATCCGCTTTACCAGAACCTTGTGCTCCTGTTGGAAGAAGCCATTCTCAAAGCCCAGACTCCGTCTAAAGAGTCTATCGCCATAGCATGTAATGCCTTCAATCGTGGCCAGAGTCTGTTTGATTTTGTCTACCCAGATGACAAAGTACTGTATCTGCTGTTAAGAGATCTTTCGTTCACAATTGAACGAATGACTGGAGAGCTCTCAAAATGGCAGGACAAACCATTAGACTCAATCGATTTATAGCACAAGCCGGGGTTTGCTCGCGCCGGAAGGCCGACTTTCATATCGACTCCGGTGACGTTAAAGTTAATGGCCAAAAAGTTTACGAACTAGGGGTCAAAGTAGATCCCGATCGAGACAGAGTGGAGTTTCAAGGCAAACACATTCAGGTCAACTCTGAGAAACTGTATTTGGCTTTCTACAAACCACGGCATGTTGTTACCACTCTCCATGATCCCGAAGACCGACCGTGCATCGGCGATTACCTTAAAAAAATGAAAACCAGGGTTTACCCTGTAGGTCGCTTGGACTGGGATTCAGAGGGCCTTTTGATTCTAACGAACGACGGAGATTATTCGGAAAGAGTTCTTAGCCCTAAAGGAGCAGTTCCGAAAACCTATAAAGTCAAAATTAGCCAGTCCCTTACCGAAAACCAAATCGGTAAACTACAAAGAGGCGTTTCGATCGAAGGCGGCGGTAGAGTGCGCGTTGATACTATCCGCCGGTTAAAGCCTCCTAAAGGCGATACAAAAGTCGGACGCTCCATGAGCACTGATGCCCAGTGGGTAGAGGTAATTATTTCTGAGGGCAAGAATCGACAAATTAGAAAAATGTTTGAAAAGTTGCGAATTGACGTTCAAAAACTCCAACGAGTTGCAATTGGCAGACTTAAAATCGGCACTCTTAAACCCGGAGAACTTCGTCCCCTTAACGAGCGACAGGTTCGGATGTCACTTCAAGGCTTAGAAGAACAACCCCAACGTCATTTCAGAAAAACAAAAATTCAACGAAGAACACGCAAATGAAAGCTTCGAAGGTTTATCGCGCTCGAAATTATTATTGCTAACTAATTCCCTAAGGTTCGCTTAATAAGTTCAGCCTCTTCTTGCATTTTCTCCGATCCACCTTGAGCCCCACTGCCTCCGCTGGGACTTAATGCTTCAGTAGCACTGCTGCCAGGTACCCCCAAAGGAGCATCTTGCATCGGTTTTGCTGATGAAACTCGAGAGTCTAACTTCGTGCGCTTTTGGCGCTGAGCCTCATCGTATTCGCGTAAATAACGCCTGTACTCGTCATCAAACTCTCGCTGGCGAAACTGCATATCACTGTCAAAATCTCTTTGTTTCACGCGTAAGTCAGACTCGAAATTGCCTCGGTCTTCACGTTCCTGACTAAAAAAGTTTCTTCTTTCGGAGTCTTGCTCACTAAAGAAATCTTGCCTCTCTTTTGAATCATGCTTTTCAGAAAGAAAAGCTTCGCGCTTTTTTCGTAGAGCCACTAAATAGTCTTCCCTACGCTTTTTTTCAGCCTTAGTGTACTCGGCTCGCACCCGCTCCACACTTTTTCGCAGACTCTCGCGCGCCCGTCGCATCTGGGTTTGAAATCGGCTACGAATCCTTTGGGGCGCAGTGCTGTGGTCGTCATCCATCATTTTGAGCACAAAAGCGAGCTCGTCGTTTTCTTTTTTGATTGTGTCTGGGATCTCATTTCTCAGCTCACCCAAATAACTTCTATCGTCTTGGAGGGAGACATCTTTAAGATCATCAGCCGAAGGTTTTTTTGTCGATGAAACACATCCAGCGACTCCTGCAACCATAAGACCCAATAAAACCCAACATTTTATTTGCAGCATTCTCACCTCGCTCACCGGCATGTACTAGTTCAACTACTAGGGGCTATTGCCGTTTCGTTAACGAAATAGCAATAGCCCCTAGATACAGAAGAAGACAATCTGCAGTTTGTGTCAAAGGATGGCGCCTCCTCAAAATTCTCTCTGGCGCACTATGCAACTTGCGGTTGGGAAAAACTTCTGGCAATGCCAACTGCGCAACAATCTCGATTGATTGTTTGTCTCAGCCATTGGCCAAGGCCAGGTCTTTTTTGCCGACAGACAAAAGCAAAGAGTTCTTTCAGATTGTGGGCTTTCTGTTTCACTCGAGCACCAAGGGTTTAAACTATACCAATGTGGGCCGCACACAAATATCTCTACGGTTTAGGAGCAAATTTTAAACTTCCGAGAGCTTCTATTATCCAACGCAAGTTTCAGTGGAGATACACACTCTATTTACTAGGGGCAGTGTTCTGGTCTCTGTCGATCGGCATAGGCATTGCTTTTTATTTTATCAATCAAAACTATGAGATCTTTCGAGGTCTTGCCGAGCAGCTCGCGCCTAACCTCTTGCCCAATATAGACCGCGAATACAATTTGGTGAGATGGGTCTTAGTGGTTCTCATTCCTTCGGTAACCGGATTGTATTTTTATCTAGGTTGGAGATTTACCCAAAAACTCATCGCTCCTGTCATTCTGCTAGAGGCACATGTACGAAGGTTGAGCCGAGGCGATTTGTCGCAGCCACCTTTGAGAGTGCGCCATGATGATGAGTTTCATGAACTTGTCGATAGCTACAATTATATGTACCGCTCACTACAGTCTCAAACGCAACTAGATTTAGAACTCCTTACGTCACTTCCCGCCCAAGCTATTAGTCAATCAGCTTATAGCCAGTGGGTACAACATATAGAGACGAAGAAAAAACAAGTTAGTGGCCTCTCCTCTGCGCCTTCTGCAGATCGCGATCTACGTCGCGTTTCTTAATCGCCTCGCGTTTATCATGTTTTTTCTTACCCTTAACAACCGCCACCTCCACCTTGACTCGAGGACCTTTGAAGTAAATTTTTGCAGGGATCAAAGTAACCCCTTTCTCTCGAATCATGCCAAATAACCGATCAATTTGCTCTCTGTGCATAAGCAGTCGGCGTCGCCTTTCAGGTGCATGGTTATTATAACTGCTCGCTTGAAACGGGCTTATATGAACTCCTATTAAGTACATCTCTCCACGATGAATATCTATGTAAGAGTCTTTTAGCTGACAATGACCTCCCCTTAGACTTTTTACTTCGCTCCCGGTAAGCTCTATGCCCGCCTCCAGTCTTTCAAGGACTTCAAAATCGAACCTAGCTTTTCGATTGTCTGAGATTATCTTCAAAGAGACTTCCCTTCTAAAGCGCTTGTCACAGCCAAAGAAAAAATATGATTCAAGCCGCCAACATCAAAACCAGGATAGCCAATATAATTTGGGTTCGCTTTATCGATGCGGCGATTATTCAGAATCTGCAATTGATAACCGAAAGAGATTTGTGCGCCTTCTAGATAACTTGTTAGTTGCCCAAGAGCGGACCTTGCTCCGACAGAAGCGATATGTTTGTCTGTGTCGACGACGTTCACCGGTCCGGTGAGATCGGTCTCAACAAAGCTCGGATGAAACCCATAACCAAAAAAGGCGGCGTTTTTATCATCGATGTTTAAAGTGTAGCTCGCTTTGTAATTGAGCACATCCTTATATCGAGTTTCGTAGCGATACTGAGTATACGTATTGGCGGGCGTTTCAAACTCTACTAACACCCAAGGACTCTCAAATCGGGACCACCTTTCGTGTTCGACGAGCAAATCCAAAGAGTGATTTGCCAACCTGATTCCGACTCCGGCTTCAACCGTCTGCGGTCTAAAGAAAGTAGTCTGAGTGCCGCGAAAGTCGACAGGAATGTTTGCTGGTGCGACTCGGTTATTAACATCTAGTTTCACCTCTCCCCTTTTTTCTGCGCGAAAGACAAGGCTTGTCGAAAAGTGAGAATTCCATTGAGCATTTGCTCCGACATGAGGCGCAAGCGCAGGCCGCGCTACTGTAGTTTGCTGAATATTTGTAGAATCGGGGGATACGGGAAATCTCGAATCCACGGTCGAGGCATAAACCAAGTAAAGATCTGCTGATACACCAAAAGAAAATCTCTCATCGAACTTTCGGCTTACTGTCAAAAGAAGATTGTATTGATCGGGCGAGTCTGATTGATATGCATACTGAGGTGTTGCGGGCTCCACTGAGTTCATCGAAACAACTTTATCAAGTGGAGAGCTCATCATTGCAGTCAAGCCCCAATCGTTAGCTCCCAAGCTTATACCCATGTTGAACCAAGTGCTCGTGGAGTTAGGGTCGAAGCTTCCATACTGGTTGCTTGAGGCTCCATAGGTTGTAGATTCTCTAAGAACATTGTCTATCGATCGGAAATCTGACTGAGAACGGGAGATTCCAACACCCCACTGAACTCCGCTCACTTCAGCCCCGAGTGCAGGATTTACATAGACAGAAAACACGTCGTTGACCCTTGTTGAAATCGAATTCTGTGTGGCAATTCCAATTCCCGAGGTGCCAAAATTTGAAAATCCGTCTGCTAATAAAAGGGCGGGAGTAATTTGAAGCATCAAAAACCAAAGTGTTTTTCTATATTCTCTCAACCTTCTCACAAACTCCTCTTTCAGATCTGGCCCTAGAGTGCGGCCTTACGCATTAGGCGCCCAAACAATTCCACATATTGCTGCCAAGATAGCTCTTCAGCTCTCGCATTATCATTAATTTTCATTTGGTCAAAACAGATTGTGAGGTCTTCGGGTGGTGCCATTTGAGCCAGGTTGCTCGACAGCTTCTTTCTTCTTTGAGAAAATGCCTGTTTGACAAACCTCAGATAGCGCTTTCGTTCTTCAACTCTTAGTTCAGTTGCTACTTTCTTTTGAAACCTGAGCACTCGGCTAGCCACTCTCGGCGGCGGATAGAAATCTTTGGGCCCTGCCTCGCACACCTTTGAAATTGTCCAAAATGTTTGTGAAATCACAGAGAGCAAGGAATAGTCATCGCTTCGAGCTCGTCCTGTGATCTTTGCGGCTACTTCTTTTTGAAACATCAGTACCATCTCGTTAATCGCACAATCCTCTACACTCAAGTCAACGACGAGGCTTGCGGCGATCTGATAGGGTAAGTTACTCACTAGCACAGAGCGGTCAACTTTCGACCAATCAAACCTTAGGGCATCTGCTTGAATAACGTCGAGCCCCTCTGCCTGCCAAAATGTTACCCAGTCGCGATCCATTTCGATCAGCAATAAGGTTCGATCGAGCTTTACGAGCTCCTCAGTGAGTGCGCCAAGTCCCGGCCCTATCTCTATAACCTGCCCTTCAAGAGTTGGGCGGTCTAATTTTGCGGCGGCAATGATCTTGGCAACAATCTGCTGGTTGACGAGAAAGTTTTGTCCCAGCTTCTTGTTGGGATTTCTCTTAAGTTCACCCAATCTCGCCAGTAGCTTTTGAACACTGTACTCTGCCATAGTAGGCGTTTCCTCTCCTAGGAACGAGGCGGTTTCTGTTGAAATGATACAGAAGGGTTTGGTGTCAGCCATTGATCGGACTTCTGTCCTTGTCTCAACCTCAACAAACCTGCCAAAGCGATCATCGCAGCATTGTCAGTGCAGTAGCGCAGTGGAGGAATCCTTAGCTTTACCTTTCGAGAGTCGGCCCAAACCTGCGCTTTTTGGCGAAGTCTTGAGTTCGCGCTTACCCCTCCGCTGATGGCCACTCGCTGTATATTTAGCTGCCGCTGAGCTTCATCTAGCTTATAAAGAAGAGAGTCGCAAATAGCCTCTTGGTAGTCTGCTGCTAGATTCGCCAATTCTGCTAATTTCTCTGTGTGCTCCATGGAACGATAAACATTCAGGGCCGAGGTTTTTAATCCAGAGAAGCTAAAATCTAAGTCACCGCTCGATGTCATCGCTGTTGCAAACCTGAACTTTCCCTTTCTGCCTTTTTTTGCTAACTCGTCTACCAGCGGTCCCCCTGGGAATCCAAGTCCAATTGTCTTTGCAAACTTGTCAAAGGCTTCACCTGCAGCGTCATCTCGAGTTCGCCCCATCTCAATATAGTTGTCGTGAGAAAGCACATGAAAAAGTTGAGTGTGCCCACCGCTCACAACAAGCGCAAGGTACGGATAATGAAAGTCTCTATCTAAAGAGAGCTCCCTATCATGAAGCAAAGGAGCAACAATATGACCTTCAATATGATTTGTACCAATAAACGGCTTATCAAACGCCATTGCTAGAACTTTTGCCGTTACTACGCCTACGAGGAGAGAGCCTAATAAACCTGGCTCGCTTGTAACGGCGATGCCATCGATATCTCGAGTGGTAAGTTCATTTTCTTGAAGAATATTTTCTAAGAGAGGGAGCAAATTTTCTGTGTGTTCGCGACCTGCGATCTCCGGCACAATCCCGCCAAAAACATTGTGCGATTTGTCTTGCCCCAGTACTGAGCACGCAATGACATATCCATCTTCGCGAACGAGTGCTACCGATGAGTCGTCACAACTCGTTTCGATTCCAAGATAGACTTTCATTCGACGTTCCTAGTTTTATTAGTGCGCTTGAGCGATTCGAGCAAGAATGCTCTTTGTAAATCTCAACCAACTATTTCATCTGGTTTAGTCTGTACGCAGCTTTTTTTCCCGCACGTGATTTACTCGCCTTTTGTTTTACTTCTTGGTAAAAAGCTTTGGCCTCAACCTTCATTCCAAGCTCCTGAAAACACACCCCAATTTTATAGGTCGCCTCGGACCACAGTTCATCTTTGGGATAAGTCTCTCTAAATTTTTGGTAACTAGTGATCGCCTTCTTCCATTCTTTGCCCCGAAATAAAGACTCGCTTTCTTTCCAAAGTGAACCGCTACTCGATTTCTCAGCAGCCGCTTGCACACTGGATGACGCCGGCGCACCCGACTCTAGCTTGCCAAGTCTTTCTTCAAACAATTTCATTTGTTCTATGAGGCGATCTAATTTTTCAGCCGTTGAATCGACTTCTTTATTTTCTTGTAGGCTGAGAAGCTTATGGTCTAACTCTTCAATTCTGCCGTTAAGCTGCCGAACCGACTCCTCGAGGCCAATGTATTCAGCTTGCTGTTCGGCTTGCTTTTTTTGAGCCTGACTTACTTGTTCGCTATATTGTCTTTTTTGATCTGCCTCACCAATTTCGTCTCGAGTCTTTAGGCAACCTGTAACACCCACGCCAAGCAATGCAACTAGGATCGAAGGCTTAAGACTGCGGGCCAATGGGCGTTTGACGAATTTGTTCGCGCGAAAAGTTTTCATTGTTCGTATTCTCCTGATTGAGCGCTCTCAATTCTTGATAAGACCTGAGCCCTCTCCGAAAGCTGCTTGGCTTGTAGAAAGTGCTGCTTAGCCTCTTCATAGCGATAATTTCTAAATGAGGTTTCGCCTTTACGAAAGTGATCTTCGGCTTTCACCCAAATATGAGGCGCCCAACGCGATGCATTGCTAGCTTGGGCCGCCCAGACGGCTTCGCGAGAAAGGGTGTATTCAAGCAAAGGGGGTCTATGTGAGCAAGCCCCCATAATAAGAATTATGGGGAAAATAAGCAGGCCTCTAAATTTCATAGGCCCACCGTAGTCTAGTTTGTAGAAAGTGGAACAAAGTTCGCACGGCGATTCTTAGCAAAGTCAGAATCAGAATCACCCATTACCAAGGGCTTTTCTTCGCCGTAGCTTATGATCGTCATTTGCTTTGCTGGGACGCCCAAGCTAACAAGATAGGCTTTCGCTGCTTTTGCACGCCTTTCACCCAAAGCTAAATTGTATTCAATAGATCCTCGCTCGTCACAATGTCCTTCGATCTGAACGGTTACAGCCGCTCTAGCCTTTATCCAGTCGGCGTTCTGACTCAACTTCGATTTTGCATCGGAACTCAAATCCGCTGTGTCATAATCAAAATTAACTGTGTGAAGGCCGTCAATTTTGCCACTGTCGCTACCTGCGGCTTCAAAGTTCATCGCCTGAGAAGCGACATCTCCGTCTTCGCCTTCGTCTTTCTTTTTCTTTGAACAAGAAACTATAAATGAAGCTGCCAAAACCAATGTCACGAGCGTTCTGATCATATGATGTCTCCTTTAAAATGATCCCGGGGTTTTTTAAAACAACAGCATCAAGTGTAGAGTGTCTTCATACTTTGTCAAACTTTTGGTTGGATGCCGTCAAGGAGCGTGATGGAATATTTAACATCCAAGATGAATTTCACTCGTCCTTTCTTTTTTGTCGGTTTGGTGTTTCTAGCGGTTGGGAGGCTTACACAACTTGGGCACAGCCAAACTTTACGAAAAACCGATACCGCTTGGAAAACGTTGAGCAGCGATCATTTTGAAATCATTTTTGATGAAAAAAATGAGACTGTCGCTCGGAAGTATCTTTCATCTGCTGAAATCAGCTACCAGAAACTACAGGGTATATTTTCTGAACGCCCTGAAAAAACAATTATTCTCATTGACGACAACACAGATCTTGCCAACGGACTGGCGACGCCTATCCCTGAGCCGATGATCGTAATATACCCAACTTTGCCATACCTCTCTGACAGCATCTCTCAGTACGGCGATTGGAGCGATGAACTTATTCTTCATGAGTATGTTCATATTCTCAACTTTGAGCCCGCAAACAGCTTTTGGGCCCCCGTTCGTTTTATTTTTGGAAATATAATTAGACCGAATATTCTTCTTCCTCGGTGGTACCTCGAGGGCTTGGCCGTCAGCCTTGAAAGCCGGCTCACACACTTCGGCCGACTTCGTTCCACTCACTTTCAGAGCTGGCTGAGAGCTCATTATCTACAAGAAAGCTCGGATCTCCTGACGTGGGGCGAGATCAATGACACAACCAATCCCAAGTGGCCCAAAGGCGCCAGACCCTATTTTTGGGGCGCGCACTTCTGGAACCGGCTCATAGATCATAAAGGGATAGAGATCGTCGAGTTGCTCAACCAGCGATATTCTCGAAGAGTGCCATTTTTTTTAGAAGGGCCCATTAGGGACGCCACAGATCAAAGCCTTAAAGACCTACTCCTAGCGACTGAGTCAGACCTTAAGGCCAAAGTTGCTGCGCAAACTTCGGTACTTCGCACTGTGCCGAGTCCAACTCCCTTAGAAAATGCAGAGTGGTTTGATACCGTTCACCGTGATTCGTCCGAAGTAAAATATCTTGCCCTAAGTCTAGACAGCCTGACACTTGTCATTATTCGATCAACACTTCACAACGACGACGAGATCATCGTTGTTCGCCGACCAACTAGTTTGGACTCTTTTCTTGATCAAAAAATCAGCATATTGGGTTCGGCAAAGAATATTCAACGATGCAGTTTCGAAGCAACTCAGGAAGATCTCGTATGCGACGGACTTGAACGCTTTGAACGCAAGGAGCTAAGATTTGATCTTTTCCGCTGGAATATTACTCAGCGATCAAAAACTCGTCTCACTCACGGAATGCGATTATCTCAACCCTTCTATTCTGCTTTCGAAGACAGAATTTATGCGGTCCAGAGCGAAGCAAACCGCACCCGACTCATTAGTATCGCCCGCAATGGCGCTAATCCCCTTGTTCATTTTGAGGCCCCTCCGGGAACTCGGATTAGTCATCCCAGCGCTGATGAGGCCCAAATTGTGTTTTCTCTCAATGATTCGCCAGCACGTGGTGATCAGATCTATACCCTAGAGCGAGGTCACCAAAACCCTGAGCTACTAGTTAATAAACCGTTTTCGCACAGTTTCAATGGTAGCCCAGATAAAGGCGTTTTTGTCTCTGCCCACTCTGGTGTCGCTAATCTGTATCTTCGAGATCAAAAGAAGGTTTCAGTCGCTCTCACACATTCGTTAACTTCTATCAATAGCGGCATTCTTGATGATTCACGCCAAGAAGTTTGGGTGTCCGAACTGACCAAAGAAGGTTACAGGCTTAAGAACTATCCGGCGCTACAATTAAAAAGTCTGCCAGCGATATCTAATTCTGAAATGTATATCTCAGATACAAATGACTTTTCCATTCAAGAGATAAAGGCCAACCAAGTTTTAAAGCCAACTGTTTTATCATCAAACCCCAGTGCGTCTGGATCTTCTGAAAAACCGAGAGAAGTAGAAGCCAGCGCCTCGTCAAATAACGAAGCAAACAGAGTCAACGATTACCAGGGGCTTTCTTATTTAGCCCCTAAGTTTTGGATCCCTTTTTTCTCGTTTATTCAACAAGGCTACTTAGTTCAAGCGCTGGTGTTTAACAAAGATCCTGTTGGTCATCATTCCTACAATGCTTATGGTGGGTATGACTCTCTGAGTAAGAAAATGAGTTGGGGTTTTTCCTACGTTAACGAACAAACTCCTGCGCAGCTTTTGGTTACTTTTGCTGACCAATACAATTATCTTTTCGGATTCGACGTCGTTTCAAACACAAGTTATGCCGAAGGATCCGCGCGTTTTTTCTTACCTGGCCTCTCTGAGAGTTGGAGCTCTAGCTTCGGTGGCGTAAGATCTCGGTTTGAAATTCCTTCAATCGGAGAAGAAACACAAGCCGGGTTCGTCGGCCAAATAGCTTACTCAGATGTTTCCCAAAAAGCTTATCAAATTTCTCCAGAAAAGGGGGGCGCCTTTAGTGTCCGCTCGAGTCACTACTTACCGTCGTGGGGGTCTCTCAGTTATACGGATGTACTTTTCTCCGGCACAAAATATCTTTCTTTCTTTTTACCAGAAAGACATGCTATCGAGTTCAAAATTAAAGGATACATTTCGCCCCAAAATCGAAATATTTATCTCGGCACTAGGTCTGCCGGCGGGCCCTTTTCGCTGAGCCTTATTCAGCCTCAATTTGTCGTGCGTGGGTACGCTCCGGGGGCGTTTCTTGGCTGGACGACTCTTACGGGAGGAATGGAATACCACTTTCCCATCTCAAAAATTTATAGTGGGGGTTCTTCGCCTTGGTTCAAAAAAAATCTTCACGGAGCCTTTATCGCCGATGCTGTTTCCGTTGAGGGCGCCTATTTTGATAAAAACAGAAGATCTGCTCGCAGGCGATACTTGGGTTCTATTTCTTATGGAGCCGGCGCAGAAGTGCACCTCGATACGACGATATTTTATCACGTACCTGCGACTTTTACTTTTGGTGGCTACTATGGATTCACCACCGAAGCTTACGGAGGCACGAATCTTTATTTAGGAATGAACGTACCTATTTTCTGAGATTTAGTTCCCTTAGCGTGAAGCGACGTCGACAAAAATTTGACGTTTGATCGACTGGCCTTCTAACTCATAGTCGATTTCTATAAGATTTCGACCTTCTATAATTGGGAAGTAGTCCGTCACAAAGTTATCACCGGGCCTTGAAAACACAGTCGCCTCTCTCTCGCGACTCTTGTTTTGCACACGAACGATGGACGATGCGGTGGCATTTTCATTAATTTTTTCGTCAGAGGTTTTAGCCACCTTCTTCGGGGTAGAGCCTTTACAAATTGAGCCCAGTATCCTTACCTGGCTGGAGTCCTTCAATCTATAGACGTCTTGGCTGCATCTTAAATAGACGGTTTCTATTCGCTTTTTCTTAACTGGATCCGGCTCTGTTACGCTCGCGAGCGTGCGCTCAATGAGGGATTCTTTTTTTGTTGGAGAAGTTTCTACTGGCTCCCAAATGAGCGAAAGTGTTGTTAGGGTTCCCAGAACAAAAACCGCCCCTGGCAATACCCATCGAGATTTCCTTTTGAGTCGCTTGGCTCTTGTCATCGAGGTTCCTTCAACGTCCATTTATTCCAACGCCACTATCTTAACGCTTTGGCCTTGTGTCTTTGGCCACACACATACCGTGTCGGGATTTTGGCGCTCAGACTTAAGTTGTGTCATTTTGTTACAGTACCTTCTGCTTGCTTACGGGTCTTGACTTCTCCCGTCAAGATCGAATTTACTGAATTCGAGGGGGACGCATGTCTGGAGTCGAGTGGATTCGCGAACTAGTGCAGGCTGAACAGCAGATGGAAGAGTCTGGCGTCGTCGATATTGACTCCGGAATGGACCCAAATCATCTGCTAGTGCATGAAACTCTGCGCTTTCTCAAAGAGCTAAAAAGTGAGCTTCTAGATAGCTCTTCTGTATTTAACCAAATCCGTGGTGCGGCACTTGGGGGCATCAAAGTTTACTCGATTGCCCGGACAGATGCAGATTTTATGCTTTTTAGAAATGGCACAAAACTCATTTTTTCAGCACGCGCTCCTGGACAAATCAGTATTCGGATTCAGTCTGGCACTGGAGCCAGCCAACCGCTTCCGACCCTTGGAATGCGAGATGGCCCGGATAGAGACTCAGAAGACCTCATTCAGGCGCAGTGGGGGGCGTTTGGAGAAGTGGTATGGACTTATCAAAACCTGGTGGTAAGTACGCCGTATTTGGTTCGCTACTATATGACACGATTCATTAAAGAGAGCTCCAAGTAGCGAAACTAACCTAAACCGCCAGTCTGAACCCTCGCTCCGCTTGCCTCAAACTTAGCCTTCACCTATACGAAATCATGGACTCCATCACGACCAAGCAACGCAGTGACCTACATCTCTCACGAAAGCTCTACCACTTCAGCGGTGTAGTTTTGATCATTTCACTTTTTAACACTCTGGACCGGCAATCATCTCTGCTGGCCATGGGGGCGACGATTCTTTTGGTGGTTCCCCTTGATTACTGGCGACTTCATTCGAAGGTTCTCAAACAGAGAATAGTGAAGTGGTTTGGCCCCGTGATGCGAAACGAGGAACTCTCTACTTTTTCCGCCATGTCATATTTACTCTTTGGTGTTCTGATCACTATCTATATTTTTCCACCTCAGGTAGCTACCTTAGCCCTTTGGCTACTCGCCGTCGGAGATCCAGCTAGCGGAATTGTTGGCGTCCTTTACGGTAAAGACAAGATTCTTGGTTCTAAAACTCTTCAGGGGTTCCTTGGTGGTTTTTTTGCCTGTATGGTTGTCGGGGCAATCTATTACTGGAGTACTGGAATCCTCATAGACCGGTTGGTTCTCGCTTCGATTTTGACAGCATTGGTGGGCGCCACTGCAGAGCTCCTACCGCTAGGACGAATAGACGATAATTTTTCGTTTCCCATTCTGGCCGCAAGTGGTGTTTGGATGATTTTTTATTTATTTGGAGGATTTGGTGGTTGAATTAGACACTTCGACGAACGACCGAGTTCAGAGAAGAATTGCGCGAAACCGTCGCCTCGTCGAGCGTCTTCATAGGCGTTTCTCTGTAAACATCTACGTGCTTCCCAACCTCGTAACTACCTGCAATCTTTTTTTTGGTTATTTTGCGATAATTTATTCGATCAAAGGACAATTCGAGTACGCAGCCTATGCGATCGTCGCCGCAGCACTTTTTGACCTGTTAGATGGCCGAGTAGCGCGTTGGACTAACTCAGAGAGCCGATTTGGCGCCGAGTACGACTCATTGTCAGACGTGGTGAGCTTTGGTGTGGCACCGAGCCTACTTATGTTTTTATGGGCACTACATCCTTTTGGAAGACTGGGTTGGCTTGCCTCGTTTTTCTTTGTGGCGTGTGGTGCTTTGAGACTCGCCCGTTTTAACGTGCAATCCGTATCAGTAGAGAAAAAGGACTTTCAAGGACTTCCCATTCCTATGGCAGCAGGTATCGTCGCCGGATCCTACTTGGCATTTCTTGATTTGGGTTGGAATGGGCAAAAGCACTGGGCACTACTAGGCATGACCTACCTCCTCGGTTTCGTCATGGTGAGTAATTTTAGATACAGAAGTTTTAAGGATATCGATTTTCGTAAAAGAATGCCCTTCTGGTACTTGATTACTGGAGTATCGATACTCGCAGTCGTTGCCTATCGACCAGAAGTCATGTTGTTTGTACTTTTCTTATCGTATGCGATACTCGGCGCTATCTTCGGTGTGCTCGGATCGGGCAAAAGGCGCAGAGAAAGAATGGAACGACTTGAAAGAGAAGCTTCAAAGGTGAACAAATGAAACATTCAATATGTGTCGGAATCGTTGGTGCTACTGGAATCGTTGGTCAAGAGTTCCTAAAACTCCTCAGAGAGCGAAAGGTTCCCACAGAAGAATTGAGACTCTTTGCGAGTCCTGGGTCTGCTGGCACACATGTCGTTTTTAGAGACGAAAAAATTCCGCTTAAGGCGCTGTCTGACGGTTGTTTTGAGGGGTTAGACGTGGTGTTTTTTTCCTCTGGGGACGACATCAGCACACAATACGCGCCAGCCGCGGCGTCAGCGGGCGCCATCGTCATAGACAATTCTGCCGCCTTTAGAATGAATCCAGAATTCCCTTTGGTTGTACCGGAGATTAACGGCCATATCATTGATCTTAAGAAGCGCGGTCAAATTATTGCTAATCCCAATTGTTCAACCATTCAGCTCGTACTTGCTCTTTGGCCTCTAGAGAAAAACCTGGGAATAGAGCGAATACACGTCGCGACCTACCAAAGTGTTTCGGGCGCAGGAAGAGATGGAATCGAAGAGCTCAAAAGCAGTACTTTATCGATACTCAATAACGGTACAGCGGCTTCTAAGGTGTTTCCGCACACAATCGCCTTTACAAACATTCCTCAAATTGGAGGAATTGGGCCGGATGGTTTTTGCACAGAAGAACTCAAGATCATGAGGGAATCTCAGAAAATTTTGAATCGCGAAGACCTTCTCATTTCCGCTTTTACAGTGAGAACCCCGACAATGAATGGTCACTCAGAAGTAGCGTGGGTTCAACTTAAGAAGGACGCCTCTTTGGAAGCGATTCGGCAAATGCTCTCTTCTGCTCCGGGGTTAAAAGTCGTGGATTCACCGGAACTGAGCTCGTATCCAGTTTGCTCTGAAGTTTCCGGGCAGGATCCTGTTTTCATTGGGCGAATCCACAAAGACATTGCTGACTCTAAAACTCTTATTATGTGGATCGTGGCAGACAACCTGAGAAAAGGGGCCGCGCTGAATGGGCTTCAGATCGCGCAACTTTTCTTCAAGCAGTAAGAGAGTTCATCTGGAATGTCGGTCATACCTTAAGCATTCTTGACGTGACGCTTCCGGTAAATCTGTCATGTTTTAAGAAAGCCGTGCTACGCTTTTAATGAGATGTTCCACAATTCTAATTTGAATACTGCTTGCGTAAGAAACGTAACGACTGACTCATTTAAATTTGCCGCTAATGTGAGTTATTCATTGAAATACTCAACCGCGGTGTTTTGCCTACTTTTCTTTGGCACCGTCTCAGTATCGGCGACAATATCTAACGTGGTGATTGGGGGGGCTTCATCTGTTTACGGTGGCAACTCGATCATTGAAGTTTACGGTGGCGTTGCCGGAAGCGTTGCCGCTTGCGGGGCGGCGGTATGCAACAACTGCTTAGACACTCCTGGATCCGGACCGACTTCTTGCAATACGGCACGAATCAACCCCGACGGCTTGGTCACAATCACATTTATATCTGATTCAAAAGCTGGCACGGCGCTCGCGCAGTACACACCGGCGTCGTCTTCTTCCGCTCAAAATCTTAACACAGTGGTAAACAGTTACGCTGTCAACAACACAGCGGCAGTTTCGTTTTATTGGTCAGAACTTTGCAACAAAGCAGGGCTCTCTACTGACTGCGTGACCGCTACGAGCGACTCTATATTTTCTGCAACTCACGTTGTGAAAATCGGCATTGACGAAAATAGTGATGCAACTCTTGATGACTCTCTCCAGCTACACTTTCGAATAGTCAGAGGGTTTTGCGATGTTTACGGTTCTACATCCGGTACATTGTGTACTAGTGGATCCGAGAGAGGCATATCGTCCTTTCAAATTCTAGCGGGAGATTCAAAAGGTTATCTCGGCCCCATCGTAGGATCTCCCCAGCTAGGCATGTCGGTTGATAGTGTGTCCCTCGAAAGAATACGAGCTTATTTCGTTAAAGTTCCGGCAGGGGCAACGGCAAATGCCTGCTCAACGTACTTTCCGGCACTTGTAAATTCAGCAGAGTTCAGAGATATCGCTATAATTGTCGAAAATGGTGTTGTTAACTTCGAAGACTCAAGAATTAACGATCTCAGTAATGGCGAAAGCTATTTGTTTAGATTGGCCCTAGTTGATCGAGCCGGTAACATAGGTCAGTTCACTTCTACTTGTGCTGAAGCAAGCCACCTTATTACGCCAGATATCGTGTATGGATTGTTGGGTGAAGAAGTCGACTGCTTTATCACAACCGCATCATATGGAAGTCCTTTAGCAATCGAAGTTCAGACTTTTCGCAAGTTTCGCGACGAGATACTTCATCAATCTGAATTTGGAAAGACTCTAACGAAATTCTATTATGAGAACTCTCCACCTTTTGCAGCCTGGATATCAGAGAGTGAGACTCGAAGAGGTTTTTCAAGAATTTTGCTTTACCCCGCTCTTGTTTTTGCAAAATTGGCTCTTTCAGTAGGGTTTCTCAACTTATTTTTGGTATCACTTGTTGCCGCACTGTTTCTTATGTTCGGAATTAGCTATTTAAAACCACGCTTCGGGATTCGAAGGGAGCTTGAGCATCAACACACAGCTTCCCCGGCCAGGGCAATGAAGCCACAATGGCCAGCTCATCTTTGGACAAGCTTTCTTCTAGTTGGGCTTGTGGTTGGCTTACTGCTGTTCTCGTTTCATAGTTATTCGCAAGAAGAAGGGCCGCCCAAAGAGGCGCCTTATTACACCCCAGACGAAACAGAAAATGAGACATCCCAATCTTTAGATGTAGAGTCCCAGGCCGAAGCAATTCGTCTTCAGGGCGATGAAGAGAATGCCTCCAGAGCCACCAATAAGCGAAGTGCACTTGATAAACAAAAAGAGCAGGTCGCGGATCAAAACCAATATCGAAAACGCACGATCCTTTCAAAACCAATTCGTATCACAAAAGAAGGTAAATACATTTACACCTCAGAGAGGTCCTCTGAGACTCAGGGATACTCTTTGAAATTTGGTAGCTTTAATCCACCAAACCTAACTAACCCGTCCACAGGGGTGAGCTATGGAACAATTTACGGATCAGAATCAAAGGTTTTAGGTTTTTTGGAGTATGAAAACCTTTTTTTTAAAGATGCAGGTCGATTCGGTCTTCATACCAGCTTGGGCGCCACTTACGCCTCGGGGCAAGGCTATTTTAGAAATGGGCAGCCGGCTCAGGAGATGTACAGTTTTATAGTTATACCGGTGAGCATTGGTGCAATTTACAAACTACAGTTTTCGGATTCAGCAGTGTTTGTTCCTTACGGCCTTGGGGGCGGAAGTTACTTTGGTTTTATAGAAACTCGAGACGACGGAGCCAGGCCACGTATAGGGGGCGCATTTGGTTTTTACTTCGGCGGCGGAATTCAGTTGGGTTTGAACTGGATAAGCAAAACCAATTCCGATAGTCTTGAGCGCGAGTATGGTGTCAACTCTATCAATCTAGTTGTTGAATTCAGATCAATTAATTCTCTTCGTACAGAATACGACTTTTCGGATAGTTTTTTGCTTGGCGGAATCTCGGCGACTTTTTGATGCACGAAAGCCAATCAGTCATTAAGTGCCTTTGAGTCTGGTCGATTGGAAGTATGGTTGCTCACGCGGCTAGCTAAGTTTTCTTATTTACCTCGCTGGAACTCGACTTGCGGACAACCCGAGCGTTCAGTCATTTACTCAGGAGTTTTTCTCCACTAGAGGGCGTCCCGAGAATGAGAAAATTTTACTTAGATAGCCAAAAAGTCCTGCGGTAGCCACTGTGATCGTATAGCGTGCATTTTCAAAAGCGAGGGGATCAACCAGTGCTAGTTAGTTTATGCTATAGAACTTTAGGTATTTCATTTGGTTGGTTTGCCCTGTCTTGGATCTCAGCTCTCATTTTTTCTCTCACGAACACTGCGACGCTAGGAGCCTCTGAAAAAACTCGGAAGGTTGCGGAGCAAACGGCTAGATACTCTCCTAGATTGGCGCCGCGACCTAGCCAGGTGGCAAGGCAAGTGAGAGTGGTGGCAGCAGCACCGACCGGCGTCGAGACGGGATCGAGTGAGGCCTCTACGGGCGGGCCCAACTACTACTTTCACGGTAGTGAAGAATCCTTTTTGCAAGCGATTTTGCGTGAGTCCGCAAGCGAGACAGACTTAAATTTTTGGCAGTGGAACTGGTATCTCAATAGGGCCCACGGCATTCAAGGGCCAGCACCAGAGACCGTCGGCTCAAACTATTCTCTAGCCATTCAGCCTATGGAGCTCATTGCATGGTGGCGTTCGGTCGAGCAATACCTGAGGATTCAATTTGATTCGAGGCAATCTGACCTGCCTGCCGAGAATAGTCCTCAAGATTTTTTCTGTAAGTCAGGCGATCAAAAAAAGTTTCGCCTATGGTGGAACCAGTTCCCGAGATTTACCTATCACTCAGAGTACTCTAAAGCCCAAGCAGTGAACGCTAATGTTGTGACGGTTGCGATAGGGGCGGCAGATGAAGGAAGAGGTCCGCTGTTTCGACAGCTTTCAATGAATGATAGCAATGCGGACCGCCAGAGAATGCGACAAAACGGCATCAAACAACTCGCATGGATCGAAGGGCAAGGCCAGGCAAGAACATTTATCTCCGCCATCAACAAACTGAGGCAGCCCGTTTTTTTGGAGACCGATTTGCGCACACAATACCAAATTGATCCATTTACGTCGGCAGCAAAAATTCTTGCTCATCATTGGAACTGGAGATCTCACGGACCAGACGTCAACTCGGGAGCAAATACAATTGCTTGGGTGGGGCTACATTCCTACGTTAATAACGAGCCTTGGCTTGGCCCTTGGGGTGCACAAGGCGAGAGGTTTCCGATGCGCACTCCAACTTACCCAGATGGGCGCCCCGCCGTGGGTTACCTTAAAAGTGAGTACGACCCGACAAGTGCGATATTTTACGACGCCAACGCCGGAAAAGACGTTAATGGCGAAATTTATCTTGAATACGAATTTAGTGAAAAATTGATCACAGGATATCACCCCTTGAAACATCGCGACGGAAGAACCGTCTATGTTGGAGATATCAGCTTTAACAAAGACATGGCATCATCTTGGTGGCTCGAGTATAACCTCAGTGCGGTTAAATATTTTCTTAACTCCTCTTTGGATGGATTTTGGATCGACAACCATTCTGGCTGGGACTTTCTTTCCAATCGACCCGTCTCAAAAGCCTTCGGAGACTGGTCGGTGCACGGTTTTAAAAAGTTTATTCTCGACAAGACGGCCTTGCAGTTTGGTGAAGTAGATATCCGATCCTACCTCAAACGGAAGTTTGAGCAGCTCAATCCAAACGACGACTCTGCAAATACTGACTCGTCGACTTGGAGTGATCCGAAATGGCTAGAAGATGAAGTGTGGATGGCTTTCTTATCTTACAAAATTCAGGTCGCGAAAGAAAATGCGCAAAAACTTTTTGACGGAATCAAAGAGAGCGCACAGGCGGCTGGCAAAGATCGCGATGACATTTATGTGGGTGCTAATGATATTCCAACAATCACCTATGGCGCACTTGACGGGAGCGAATTTGACATGGTGAACACCGAGTACAATCCTGGATGGTCACTCGATACCGGGGCCGTGGGACGTGGGCTGCCTCCCAACGGGGGAGCCGGAGGATTTTACGCACTGGCAACTAATTTGTCGAAAAGTCGCCACGCGGTTGTTTGGTATTATCTCGATGGAGAGTATTACTCGAAGTACGTTCTTCGGCCGGGCTTAGGAGAACTACTTGGTTATGAGGCCCTCGCGAACAACGTGATTCTCAACACGGGCGAATCTTCTCCTCGAATAGCTGGAACAGATCAGTCTTCAAAAACAATCAATGATGTGATCCAAAAAATGGCGCCGTATTTTGAAAATCGCGAACGGCGATCTTCGTTGGCGGTAGTTTTTTCTTCAGATACTCAAGTCAGCCAAGTGACTCCCGGAGGCCCCGCCTATTTTGATCGCCAGCCCAACGGGCTTGGTTATTACGGATGGGTAAGGGCCCTCGAGAAGCTTAACGTTCCTTACACTGGCCTTCACGATTCCAAGCTAAACCGAGACGGCCTCGCTGACATAAAGACTTTGATCCTGCCTCACGTACTTTCCATTTCAGATATGGCCCTTAATAATGGGATTCTTCCGTTTTTAGACTCTGGCGGCACCCTAGTAATTACAGGCGCCGATTCCGGCAAACGTCACTCATCAGATCGACTGTTTCAAAGCAGAGACAATGCGGTATTGGCTCAGCTGAAAAACCGACAGAGCTTGGGCCAAGTAGTCTTCGTAGAAGAAAACCTTGGTCTTAATTACTATCTTGATTCTAGCAACATCGAGAAGTTGAGCGCTATTCAAGAGATTTTAAAGAAGCTTGAAATTACAGGCGGCTATGTTCGGGAGCTAAATGTTAGCGGATTCAACGGGCCCATCCACACTGTGTTACATGGCGATAGCTGTGCTCAAAAACTATTTCTAGACATCGTTAACATCAATTTTGAGCTTGAGAGTGATACATTAAACCCCAGCAGCGGAGGCAATGTGGCGATAAAACTTCCACAGTCGCTCGTTGGCAAGAATCTCGAGGTAGATTTCTTCGACTCTGAGCTTGGCTCTCAGTTCGGGGTAAATTATCTGTTTGATCAAAAGCAGAATCTCATTGTTCGAGTGCCTGCTTTCAGAAAGTTCGGCTCTTTGCGAATTCAACATGCGCCGAATTAACCGGAGGAACTTGTTTGTTTTGTGTGCTGGCTCTTAGAAACATTGGATCAATTGAGAATCAGGTTAAACGAAGTTTTGTGGTGAGTATTTGCTCTCGAAAGGCTGCCAGGGGCGAGAACCCCTGGCAATTCATATAGTCACTATCTGCGTTTGATCTTCTGATTGACCTCAAGCTTTAGCTTTTCAATCTCTACGCCTTGGTTGCCTACAGAGGCGCGTAATCTACTTGAGACCGACCCTTGCAACTTGACTCTGTAGTCTGCATTCTCGAGCGGCTTTCTTAACTCTAGCCTTGAAAGATCAATAGCTATTTCAGTGCGGTTGCCTCTTAGACTCTGCTCCACAGAACTTATGGGGAGCAGTCCTTCAAAGAGCGTAGTATTAGGACCAAACTTTGAATGCTCAAGTTTGAGTTCCAAATCCATAATTGGAGCTAGCTCTGTTGCGGCAACAGTGAACTTCAGTAGGTAGCCATCAATTGTTAGATCTTGGATCCCGGCGAATGGCTCAACCAGCTCGGACTTCGCATGAACACTGATATCGAATTCAGCAACTATCAGTTTGGATCGACCGTCTTGACTCATCTGCTCGCTCACTCTCTTGCTCTCGATCAAGAGGTGTTCGCTTTGGCTTCTGGCATTGGAGACAAGGGTTCCGTTTTCAAGCTTCAGCGCCAGCCTTTCAGCTAGTGCACCAGCCAGCAACGACTTCTGAGCATTCACCGAGATTCGAGCCTGCACAGTGTAGTCCACTCTTTCGCCTACAGGAACACGAACTGTTCGAGTGCACGCGTAAGCCTCTCTTCTATAGCGGGCCACGTTCTCGCAAACCTGCCTCGGAATATTTCGGCAAATGTATTCGTTTTGACAAAACCTGCGCGGAACTGAACTACAAATTTGTCTAGGTACATTGTTACAAACGGTTTCATTACGACACTGGGTTCCTGGACGATTTGGACATACCCGCACTTGGCGACATTGCCTTTGGTACTCTGTCCGGCACACTCTCTCTGGGCGATTGTAGCAGCGCTGCTCATAGCCGCACTGATTGTCGTACTCTGTCCTACATACCCTTTCGTAGTGGTCGAATACATCACGATAGCAGGTATCCGCGACTTGGCGCTCCTCGTAAATAGTACTGGTCTTTTGCCCATCTAGCACAACCTGCTGAGACAAATTACTATCTGTTATTTGAACAACGGCTTGATCTGCCGCTTGCGAAACTGATGTTGCCAATAAACTCAGACAACAAAGCGCTTTTAGTATCCCTTTTGCTTTCATGGCTCCCCCTGTGGTGACGAAATGTTACCCGCAACTAAACAAAGCAATCTCGATGCCGAGCCACTTGGGGGCAAAATGGCCCAGGACTCAACCGCGCCGCTAAGCCCCCTTCGAACCTGTAAGTCAGCACCCTCTATTTGGGCGTTCCCCAAGGAGCCCCTTCATCGCAAGTGATGGACACACCAAAAGCTAGGCCAACCGGGAGTGCTTACCGCGTGCATTCAAGCGTGCGCACACGGGGAAGTTCTTACCGCGTGCACTCAACAGTTCGAATAATCACTGGCTCTTCAGCATTTGGAACAAAAATCACACCTTTGACCGCCGTCTTTTCAGAATTAGTGGAAACCTGCATCTCATAGCTTATTTCTGGAAACTCCTGGGGCTGATCTTCCTGCAAAACTGTCACAATTTTTTTTGTAAGTTTATTATCTGTACAGCTGTCGGTGATCTTTATCTCCAAAATGCCGGCATCGCCAATCGGCAAAGTCCTTGGTGGAGTGTTGGGGTAAAAATGAGTAAGGAGCTTGGTCATAGGGTCATCATCTTCGTCTTCGTGGTCTACCGTAATCACATAATTGTAACCGCCGAGTGATCCAACTTTCACTTGCTCAACTTCCCCAAAATCAACGTCTTCTGCCTCTGTACCTTCATCGAAAATCTGAACCGACTGCGTGCACGTGGCGTAGACGCCAGTTTTGAGCACAGGACAGTTGTCTTCGCTAGCCAAAGCAGCCAATGGAGCCATCGCAAACAACAATGCATACGTTTTCATTTTTTCCCCTTTTCTTGTGTAAAGTGGCGATCCCACCTAGACCTATTAGTTGTGTCGACTTGTAACAGCCTTTAACGACACTCACACGCCCCATTGGGACAATGAAAAAATTACACATGAGCTTCCCAAGTGCTATTGAGCCTCACCCTGTTTTTGGTGTCGGTAAAGTTTTGGCTGATTTGTTCGTGGTCATGTTCTGAAACCATCACTTCCGAGGCTTTGTTTCGACTTCGGGAAGTTTTTTCTTGTCGGAAAGGGCCACCTGATAAATCAGATTCCCCGCTTGGGTTTCGGGTGGTTTGAACGTATCCGAATTGGATAGCTGCAAACTCGGAGGTTTCTTTTCTATCATTCGCGTTGTGGCCGGCCGAATATCCGCATTCTAATTTTGGTAGACTTACGAATAGCCCGCGCTTTCACAGCCAAGCAACTGCCGTTAAATATTACTAATTAGGACTATGAAGTGCGATTTGATTGCCTTCTGTATCGATAAATCTGGCAATCCGTCCAAATTCACCTATGGAAAATTTCTCCATTGTTACTTTTCCTCCGGCTTCAACAACCCGAGCTAGAGGTTCCGATAGATCCTTTCCGCCATTAAGATAAATTACCGGTCCCTTTACGCTTACTTCATACAAGGGGGCATGTGCTTCAACAAGACAACCAGAAGCTACACCCGGACCAAATGGAAAAAACGCGCGTTTATTCCCGTCAGGGCCTTCCATTTCTTGAAGCTCAATTTTCAATACTGTTTGATAAAAGCTTTTAGCTCTTTTTAAATCTTTAACGGGGATATCAAACCAGACAATCGTGTTTTCCATACTGAATCTCCTTGTAGAATAAAATTATACTTTTAATTTGCAAGTATAAGCTATCAGAAAACTTGCATTATGCAAGTAAAAATTATATAATATCAAAATGAAGCATAAAACACGATCCAGCTGCCCTATTTGCTTTAGCTTGGAGCTTTTTGGAGACAAGTGGAGTCTTCTTATTTTAAGGGACATCATTTTATTTGATAAAAAACACTATCATGAGTTTATGGATTCGTCTGAGGGCATATCGACGAATATCCTTGCTGATCGCTTGCAAAAACTTGAATGTGCCGGACTCATTAAAAAAAAACAGAATGAAGAGAATCAAAAAAAGTTTATCTATGCCCCGACAGACGAAGCCCTTGATCTCCTTCCATTGCTGATAGAAATGACTTTATGGGGTGTAAAACATAATCCTGAAATAGATGCCAGTCAGGCCCCTCCGGAGTTTATCAAGAAAATGATAAAAGACAGGAAGAGGTTTATTAAAAATATTCGGATAAAATTTAAATAATAAATAAATTTATAAGATCTGCCAATTAACCACTACTCCGACGGTCACCCCGAGATCGTAAAGACAAAGGCTACGAAGTGCGTGTCGATGTGGCCGGCAAAGCTTCTCGGCGGGTGGTTAGACCTACCAGCGCTATCGCCGAGAGGACTCGGTCCTCTACAAGATCGTTCAAGAAAATCTGGAAACCTTTCTGAGGCTTGTCCATGAGGAGTGCGGAAGACCGCTGCCGGTCATCTACACTCTCAAGAAACCCTATGACGATGGCCCCTCGGCCATCTCTATGACCAAGCTTGAGCTTCTTGCACGACTGGCCGCAATCATTCCACGGCCCAAAGTTCATTTCGCCAGCGCATGTTAAGTTCACGCGATATCGTTTCCCCAAAATCTAAGAGCCAGCTCCAAAGTCCAGGTGAAACAGCTTTTGTAAATCTCCAAGGCTCTTCGTAATACTTTCGTTGGGCCTTTCCTAGAAGCTCTCATTACGTTCAGTACAGAGTTTCTATTGTTTCTGAAATACCCTGCAAAAAGACCAAGTCATCACTTGGCAATGCGTTTCTAGCGACATTTAACTTCTCTAAATGCGGGTGAACTTTAAAAAGTGATCTATCAAACGCCTGCAAATGGTTATTAGAAAGATTGAGAGCCTTTAGCCGAGGGTTATTTTGCAAAGTTTCACTCTGAAAAGCTCTAAGATGGTTTTGGCTTATATAAAACCCTAAAAGTTCGGTTAGTGGAGCGAAGGTCTTTGGATTCAAGCGCTGAAAGGCATTGTTACTGAGATTCAGTTTATATAATTTGGAGTTAAACCTAAATTGATTCTCTGAAAGATGCGAAAGTCCAATTTCGCCTAAATAGAGCTCACCGAGAGAAACCAATTCGTAAAAAACTTCTTGCGCCAAAAAAAGACCTCTATTCCCTGTCAAATTAAGTATTTTCAGCCGCTTTAAGTCCTTAAAAGCTAACCTTTCAATAAATACCATGTCATTGTACTCGAGATAGAGGGTTTCCAATCCCGTAAGGCCTCGTAAGTCTTCCTTACCCAAAACCTTTAAACCAAGAGATCCAAGATTGAGCACTTTGATAGTTTCAAGGTCTTCAAAAGTAATAGCATCTTCTGCTTTACCTAGAGCGCGCACAATGACATTAATAATTTTTTCGTTGCGGCCCTCTAACGGGCTCCGGATCGCATCTTTTTGTTCTCGAAGCCGGCTCTCACGCATTGAGTTCTCTTGGGCAACTCGGCTTCTTTTTGCTCTGTCTTGGTCTTGGTCGATCTGCTTTAACTCTTGCGCAACAAGAAGCACCAGCTCATCTTCGGTAATCCCTTCACTTTCTGCTTTCAATACAAGATGGCGCCAGCTTCTGTTGAGCACTAGCATTTGCCAGCGACGTGATGCTAGATGAACATTTTCATCTAGTCGACACCAGCTACTAATCGCATTTTGTAAAAATAAGCTCGGGGGGACGCTAGGCACGAAAAGGTCACACTGGTTTTCAGTACCGAAAGATCTCATCGGCAAGCCCGCTAGCGACACAGAGAACACCAAAAGTATCGGCCTCAAAATTAACCCTAAGCGAATCAACTCAACAACCTCGTTTTTACAAATGTAAACTCAATTTTGGAAACTGCTTCCAAACTCTCTGCCTAAAAGCCTCAATATCTTTGTATTCAAAAGGACTGCCATACAGAAAGAGGGTCTTTAGTCTACTTAGCAACTCAGACGGCATCGGTGGTAGGTGTACCATTCTGTTGTAGCTCAAATTAACAAATTCTAATCCCAGTGAATTTCGCAAGAGGCTTCCATCGAAATCAATATGTAGATTGTGATCCAGCCACAGCGTCTCCAAGCTAATCAATTCTAAAAATGCAGAGGGGTCAATTTCTTCTATATACATATTAGGCCTAACCCTTTTACTCCACTTTTCCGAAGGGCCGGTAGATCTGCCCGATTGAGCCACATCATGGCCGAGGCTCACGCGAATGACAGACTTGGCTGAG
The DNA here is from genome assembly GCA_002778785.1 of Bdellovibrionales bacterium CG10_big_fil_rev_8_21_14_0_10_45_34. Lineage (GTDB taxonomy): Bacteria > Bdellovibrionota > Bdellovibrionia > Bdellovibrionales > 1-14-0-10-45-34 > 1-14-0-10-45-34. Next base: position 93,464 of record PEZS01000009.1, read on the forward strand.
CTGTTCAATAAAATCATGCTCTAAAAAGGTCAGGTTATTCAGGGGCGTCCCACTCCAATTCTCGTAGTTGCTCAAGACGTCGTTAAAAAAAGCCAATTTTACTTCAACAGAAAGGTTTGCAGCGTGAACGGCGCTAATTAGCCTTTCGATAATTCTAACAAATCGAGGGTTTTGGACCTCTTTGTTCTTGGTGCTAACAATGGCAAGAAGGGCTCTAACTTTTTCGGTGAATCGTTGAGACTCATACCAATTTGTATTTGGCAAAGTAAGTGCGGAAAGTCCAGATACGGTTTGAGAATCTAGCCCCTTATTGGCTGGGATTGCAAAGGCCTCATTGTCGATCTGCGGATTAGAAGCCTCGTGAATAAACTTTTCAATTGCTGTCATATCTATGTGAGTGACCATCGAGCGTGAGTTCTCTGTGTTTGTCATTTGCATAATTTCTTCAAGAGAACGATTTTTTTCGTCGCCAAAATGAACCAGATTAAAGAAGGCTTTCATCTCTGGCGGCAACGCCTTGAGATCTTTCGTAACTTTCTCTCTGTCAAAACTAGCCCCGCCATCAGTGATGAGGGTCATATTGATTCGCGTGAGCTTAAATCTTTGCTGGATATTATTTCCACCAGGATTGTTTTTGTAATACTTCAAAGCGAATCGAAAAAACTCATCAAAACAAGGCTGAAATTCGGTGCCCTCTCCAGCAGCGGTAGAGGTGTTTAAGTACTTTAGCGCTTCGACCATAGCCTGCTCTTGCGTCTCAACAAGAACTGGCTCATAGGTCGTATCGCCAAAAGGAATCAGCACAACCACATTTAGGGGTTTGCCAAAATGATCTTTTTTTGAGAGCTCTTTATCAACAATTGCCGAAATTGCACTAGCCTGAATCCTTGCCTTCGCGCCGGCCATCGAGCCGCTAATGTCAAAAAACACAACTTGTAAAGACCGCTCAAGCGTATCTTTATGGCCTGGAGCCTCGTGCATCTGCCTGTACCAGCGCATGTATTGTTCATCTCTTACTAGGCGGCTTAAAAGCGAAGTCGCCGCATCGGGATGCGGATCAAAATTGGGTATCCATCTGTCAAAACGGGCGATGTCATTCACGCCAGCTAGTACAAGATCTTCAGATCCGCGTTTTCTCACTTCGCTTCTAAGAAGCGATTTGAAAAACCTGACACGAAACTCCCTTTCAGTCGCCAGAAAAAAGTTAAAGTGCTTTGCAATCAAGCTAGCTTGAAGCACGCCAGCAAGATCACCTTTTATGAGTGCATCAAACATACTGTTTTGATCTTGTGATCCTAAAGTCTTTGCCTCCGGATATTTTGCTGTTAGCCACTTTCGAATGACATCCCCTGGCAGTTGCTTCATGACTCTTTGAATCAGCTCATGTCGATGCGAACTAGGATGAGCCTGCTTTTGAAAGTCGCCAATGATCAGATCAAGCTGCGACAAAAAGTTTTTTTCTTCTGTGGTAAGAGACCTTAGCTCCGCAAGTAACTGGTAGTAAGCTCGTATGGATTTTAAAGCGCGATAAGAAACCTCTGGGTCTTTGTAAATCGAGTTCTTCGCCAAAGTGAGCATATCTTGAACAGAACCATCAGCAATGCCGTAAACTAGTTCAAAGTATTTCAGAAGTTGAGCTTTTGCTCTTGCGATATAGGGAGAGAGTATTTTGATGTGGACGGGGTCTGTGAATTTTTCCGAAATCCTGTCGAACATTGCAAGCAGCTCGCCTCGCTTGACTTTCTTTTGGTGATTTTCCAAAAGCTCTAGGACGATTTGCCGAACCAACGCCCCCTCGGCAGAGTCATAGTCTTTAGACACCTCAGAAAGTTCTTTAGGGTCTTCAAAGCGAATCGCATGGCTGCTGTTATTGCTTCTCGCTTGTCCTTCTTTATTTTCCTTCTCATTACTTGCACCTATCGAATCCTCAGCAATACCTCTTGAAACCTCCGTACCTGTTGATTCCTTATCGGCAACTGTCGAATCTTGATCGATACCAGTGGAGCTACTTTCTGAGTCTCCCAAAGCTTGAGACTGGTGATTTTCGGCGGGGTTCTGCTCAGCGGCGATGGCATCTTCAGATTTCGCGTTCGTAGACTTCTCGTCTTTATCTTTTTTGAATTCTGTCTGACTCGGTTTTTGATCCGCCGAAACCGAGTTGCCCTTAATTCTTTTATCCGACCTCGGGCTACCGCCTTCTTGCTGACTCGATCCGCTCTCTGAGCCCTTGGCCTCAGCAGATGAATCTTCATTTGATGAAGCCTTCTCTTGGCCCTGTTGGTTTTCGCTACCTTTGCTTTGGCCGTCATCTGACTCTTCACCAGAGTCTTGCTCTTCGCTAGAAGTGTTTTCGGAGTCTTCCGATCTTCTATCTAGCGGATCTTCTGCTTCATCAAGTTTTTCTTTTTTATCTTGGCCTTGTGGATTGTTTTTGTTGGGAGTGAAATCAAAAGGCTCCCATTTGCCATCTAAAAACACCTCGACCCACGCATGACCAGGGTCATTTATGTCGACAACATTGAAGTTTTCACCATCAATCGACTTACTGCCCGCAACGGGATAGCCGCCGACTAATCTCGTCGGCAGCTTGAGAAAGTCTCTTATCAAAGTCGCGCCAATCAAGGCGCCTCCATCGCAGTTGAACATTTTTACTATGGCAAAAGCGAGAGCTTTGGGAACGCCTTGCGCTAGGAGGGCCTTTAGCTCTTCGTTTCGTTTTTTATAGGCGGTCTTACGTCTGCCTGATGTCGTGTTGTAAAGATAAGGTCCATCAAACTGAAACCACTCACTTAGATAACGCACTCGCTGTTTAGGATCTTTGCCCCCAAATCTTTTGGCTCTTTCTATTCCAGATAGCACATGCTGGGGCCACGCTTCTTGGGGTATCCCACTGGGGCCGGTCAAAAATCTAAGCGCCTCGGCCGATAAGCTCTGGGACCCATAGGGTTCAACAAAGAGAAAGACCTTCTCTGAGAGTTTGCGACCGGCCTTAGCTCTTACGACATACTCTTCAGGTACAACTTCAATGACCTCATAATCATCGTATTCAGCTGCGACAGGCTCCCAGTCATAAGACTTGGGAATTGCCAGCTGAGAACTTGCACCACCTTCGTTGAGTAAGAACGTCTTCTTGAAGGCATTCGTATCGCCAACCAGTTTGCTCTTTGCTCGGCGCGGCCTTCTTACCGCATAGTTCTTTTGCAAGTCGTCGGTTAAGACTTCAAACGAGGCCGTCTTCAAAACTTTCATTGGTACTGGCGCCGTCGTGCCAATCGCGTAATTGGGCTCACTACTGCCGCCAGTTTCGCCGCCCACATCTTTATTTCGAACTTCATAATGATCTGGGCTCTGCTCAGGGAGTCTGGCCTTTTGCGGCGGAGCTTCTTGCCCTGATGAATCCTGTCCTTCATCGACTGACTCTTCATCTTCACCGTCTACTTCAAATTTTTCTTCCTCTAAACTCTTAACAGGTTTACGGGGTGTCAAACTTTCAAGCGATTGAATCGCCTGTAGCGCCATTATCGCACCAAAGATAGCTTGGGGTGATGGGCTTTTGCTATTTAAGACCTTCACTAGCTCCTGCCGAAACTCTTTGATGTGTTGGGCCAGCTCACCTCTACTCATCCTTTCTTGATGATTGAGAACCTTTGCCAGAATAAGCTTGCTCGATCTAAGAGGCGCAAAGCTCGCTTCTAGCAGTTTTTGCACCTCGCCCATTTTGTTCATATCATTCATCGCTATTTCAAACGGATGAGGAACGTTTTTTATTTCTGGACGAGATTCTAAACTTTCAACCCAATCTTGAATTCGCATTTGCAAAGTTTTAGTTACATGATGGTTTTGTGTTGGCTCTTTTGGAGTTTGCAAAAGACTTTCACATTGGTTGGGTGCTTTTTTCTTGGCATCCGATAGTAAATCTGTTGGCCAATGTAAGGCGACCAACGAAAAGCCTAAAATAATAAAATTGAATGAGCGAATCACATAAGCTTCCTAATCAATATTGGCGTTCGGGTAATGTCTCTTGACGTCTTCTTTGTTAACACCCGCTGCAAGAAGCCAGTTTACTCTTTCTTGCTCAGAGGTGAATAAGCTTGGGAAGATATTGGGATTTTCAAGTATCAATTGCAGGCGATTCTTTATAAATCTTTGCAAAACAGATGTTGCCACCTGCGCAATGATGTCAGCTTCTTTCTTAAGGTATTCGAGGGTTCTAATATCAAAAAGCGGCATGCGATCAAGCAGCTCTGAGTGATCTGACGCTTCTACTGAAACTTCTGGGAATCCATCACTCTTGACCGAGTATTTCAGCTGATAGAATGGGTTTGCTGTCATAAAAAGGTTTAAAAAAGCAACAATGTCGCTCATTTTAAACACAATGCCGCTGTCGACAATTTCTTCTAGCGAATCGCCATCAAAAATGCGCTTGGCAAAAACAGCTGCTGAAAGCTCTCCGCCCTGAGAAAGAATAGATAGCGCAGATCTATTGCTCTCTCCTCGGCTAGCCACAAAGTAATCTGGAGCAGCTTCGGGGTTATCCATGTGAGTGGCCCGTAGTACCTCCGACTCATCTACAAAAATTTTGTTGAGGCGAAATTGAATCTGAACGAGCATTTCATCAATACCAGGATCATCTTCTGAAAAAGAAAAAAAGCTGGTTTCATTATCAATTTTCGTCGTCAGCATTTCTTTAATGGGCACAAAGAAGAGTGGCATATTCAATTTTGCCGAACGCCCTAAATATGCTTTCAAATAAATGTCTCTCAAGTCACTTAGTTTTAATTTGTTAAAAGCATACGCTTTTCTTTGAATGCGGTCCCATATCGGCCAAGCTGTCGAAAATTCGCCAAGGCCAATCAAAAAGTTGCTGGGAGTTGCATTGGTGGCAATCAAAAACGCCCTGACATTGCTTTTGACAAGTTCATCACCAGAAAGCACTTCTCGCTCGTTCAACAGCGAAAGCAAGGCCGTTCGCACGCCGGGGGGCGCTTTTTCAAACTCATCCAAAAGAACAAAAAAGACATCCTTCGCGGCCAAGGTACCGTCAAATTTGTATTTGTAGCCTTCGCCTCGTCTCATCGCCCCTAAATCTGGGCGCCCCACAACCTCGCCCTCTGTTGACATAGGGTGAAACTGTTTGATGTAGGCATGACCCTTTTCACTCAAGCCCGCTTTTACCAAAAGGCTAACCAATTCTTCGTTAATGGTAGCGATTTGAGCTTCTGACAAGGTGTCTAGGGCAGCACTAATAATTAAACGTGATTTTAGTGTTTTGGCCGACCCCGGCCCACCATAAAGTGCAATGTTTTTGCCGCTCGTCACTGCCACGGTAGTCAAAATCGCTTGAAGCTCTAGTTCACTATCTAGAAACTGAGATTTAAGTTCGTTGTAAAATAATCTTAACGACTCTAAAGCCATAAGTTTGAGTTCTCGAGAACTGCCGTTTTCAAAGGCAGCTGCCATTTTGGCTCGTAGCTCATTGGCCAGATCAGAGTTTTGTTTTTCGGTTTCTAATAAAAGAGCTTCGAGCTTCTTTAGATCAAAATTGTACGTCTTTGGATCTGACAATTTTTCGATCTCACTGTTAACGGCCGACAGAAATTCTTGCTGAAACTCTTCTAAGTCTTTTAATTGTTCTCTTTCGCCTTGGCGGAGGGCCGCTTTGTCTAAAAACTCTTTTGTTCGGCCGCTACCAACAAACCGAGGTTGAGACCGTCTTTCTGAAAGCGCCTTTTTTTGCCTTATCAGAAAGTTTTCATACTTACGCTTAAGAATTTCGTTGAGGTTAACAAAATACTTGGCCTTAGCAGTGGATCTCCTTGCTAAAACCATTGGATGATCAGACGCTTCCAGCTCTAAGCGCACCTCTTCGTTAGGATAAAGAACGGATCCTTTATCTGGATCAAAAATCACCTTTCGACTTTGTCCTTTTCGATTCTTGTAAGAGAAAGTCAAATTGTGCGGATCAAAAACACCAAGCGAAACTCGGTTTTTGATGTAAGGGTTTTCGGAAGCGCGCTTATTAGAATCACTACCAGATACCTCATCGTCATCTTCAAAAAGCGATAATTTATTAGAGTTAATATCCGCCGCTGCGCGAGGTTTCTTTGCAGAAGAATCATTGACCAAATGGGTGTGCAAAATAAACGCAACCGGCAAGGCGTGTTCGTTAACAAAACTTTCTACTCCACCCTGAAGGAGAGGCACTGCCAACAGGGGCAAATCCGCCGGATGCATTGTTAAACGCAATTTTGAGTAAGGTACTCCATCTAATAGCTGTCTTACCAAAAAAGCGGACTTCCATAGAGGCACTACTTTCGTGTGTGTGCGCGTCGAGCCCGAAAATGGCGGATAGTACTTTGGCGGACTGTTTGTACCTTGCGCTTCTTCAATCGCTTTGTTCAATTTAGCCGTGTAAACACGGTCCATGTGAAGGCCAATCTCTAAGGCTGAACCTAGGAGCATATCATCAGGTATTTGTACTTTTTCTAAAAGAGGGCGAATCGCTGCCAAGTCAATAAGGTGAAGTTGCTTGTCGCCAGAAGAATTAACAGTTTCGATCAGAAGGTAAAGATCTCGCGCTGATGGGGTAACATTCACGACATGGATTTTAACTGCAAAACGGTCTACCATAGCCATGCGGCCGCCCACTTCGCTAGGGGGTGCTTGCGCGATAAATTCACCTTGTGTCATATTGGTGGTTGCTGCTACGGCTTGAAGCATGGTTTGCACAACCCGATTGCCGATTAGGGCCTGCCGCTCGTTAAGAATAGATAGCAATGTCATTTGTATCGAAACCGGCATTTTGTCGATTTCATCTATAAGGCCAAAAAGATTATGAGGAGCTATCAAAGCTCTCGAGTAGTCAATCTCGTAGTCCCCTTCTTCGATAAGTTTAAAAGGGTCCGGCCCACCGACAAAGTCCCTCTCACTCATTGCTTGATTACACTGTTTCACAAAAACTTGAATGTCTCTTAGCCAAGCTGCCTTTTCTTCGTCTGTGGCACGCTCTCTAATTGCGGCAAGTTGTGATTCCATCAGTTTTCTGATGGCGAATGTTTTGGCACCGCCACCGGGGCCATCTAGCATAATATTCTCTTTTGCTAAAATGGCGCTGGCTGCATAAAGAAGCATGTTTTCCATTTCATAAAGAGAGCTATTGAGCGCTGTAAGACCCTTTCTTGTTTTTTCCCAGCTTTCCGCAAAGTCGTGTTCGCGTTGCGCTTCCGTCGAGACAGGATTAGAGCGTTTTAAACCTAAAATAGGTTGCCCCTGGGCAGCAGAGCGCAGGTTAGAGGCATTGCCGTACCAACTGCCGCCACGAATGACACGGTTGGAACCCTCTGTATACCCTGGGTCTTTACCGCCATGATGAGGTGAACTAACGGTTTCCCCCCGAACGTTTCCACTAAGTGCCTGAGCTTTATTGCCGATGCCTTTATCGTCGTTTCCTTTATTATCTTCGTTGCCTTCATCAGTCGAAGTTTGCTGGGGAAGTTTTGAAACTGATGATCGGCCCGATACGGCCGACTCATTTAAAAGATTCGTACAGATTTCTTCGGAAGCAGGCGAGTCCGCTGGCTTCGCCTTATCTGTTGCCGCGGTAGAGGTCGACGAGGAAAGTGATAAAGAGAGCAACGCCCCAACAGCGACTACAAAAATTTTCAGCGACGAAAAAGACCGCCAGTATCTGTAATTCAACAACGAAGGCCTCCCTGTTCGGCGCTTTGAGTATCAAAGTCAGCCGAACTATTTGTGCTGAAAAATTGCTGACTTAGGCTCACTTAGATTGACAAGTGCGGTGTTTAACACGCCATGTTGCTAGCTTCAATTCATCGATCTTAAGGGTGTAGAACTTTCGTAGCTGTATTCTGTTTTTAGCAACTAAACGCATTGACGTCGGAAAACCCTTTTTGAAATTAGGACCTGATAATGTTCAAGGGAAAAAGAGTAAAAGGGACAAGGGCTACTTGGCTGTCCTCGCGAGGCGGATGCCTATATAGCTGCTGCGGTTCCCAGGACTAACGAGGTGACGGAAATCGGAGCGCAAGAAAAAAGCAGCGCAGATCCAGCTGCCGCCACGTAACACGCGGTTAGGGCCTTCTGTACCCACGGGGTCTATTCCGCCTTTAAGAGGCGAAATACCGTCCCACGCATCCTGTATCCACTCCCACACGTTTCCACTAAGTCCATAAAATGGATTACCATCAATGAAGAGAGGTTTGAGCTGATCTATAGGAACCGTTCCATCATCGACTGAACGCCCATAGGCAGCGTATTGTTTCAATTTCTCTATATCATTTCTTTTTATCATCTCATCTATGCTGTCGCCGTCTTCAGTTTTAGCTTTTTGCATCAGGTATTCACGCTGAGCTTCTGTTATAAACGCTCTGTAACGCATTCCTTTTTTATGATCTGGAATTAGACTCTGAAGTGCAGGCTCTCCAGCTTCTGAAAGATCATTAAGAGCATCGACCCACTCTTCTGCGTCCTCATACGATACCATCTCTACAGGTCTCGTATCGCCTTTAAAATAAGAAGGATCAGGATCAATCTGATACTTCTGCGGGAATCGCTTGTTCGCAAGTTCCGCTATGGTTTTATAAATAATCTGGGTGGTAGGAAACGCCATAATCTCAGGCAT